>CAYVLI010000005.1:12833-18050 GCA_964452105.1 uncultured Nitrospinota bacterium | reverse complement strand
TTAATGGATTCAGGGCTTCTGGATGGTAGGGTCGGCCGTATGGCTTCATGGGCGTCCTGGGTGTTTTTCTTGCTCTTATAAACCCTTGGTTTTTTGGGCAGATATTCCTTCCCGTAGTTACTGCCGATGTGCTCTCTGGCCTGACTGAGCGCCTCGCTGGACACGCGGGTGGAGTCGGTTCGCATATATGTAATAAGCCCGACCACTCCCTCGCTTCCCACTTCCATTCCTTCATAGAGCTTCTGGGCGATGGCCATGGTCTTTCTGCCGGGAAATCGGAGTTGTTTGAAGGCTTCCTGCTGTAATGTGCTGGTGGTGAAAGGCGGCGCGGGATTTCTCCTGCGTTCCTTGCGCTGTAGTTTGGCTACGGTAAAGGGCAAGCCGCGGGCTTCTTGTACAATGGCGCTGGCGCTTTCCTGGTTATCGACGTTTGCCTTCTTGCCGTCGATTTTGCTCAGCTTGGCTTCGAAGATCGGTGGTTCTGCCGCTTCCAGGGAGGCGGTTATGCTCCAGTACTCCTGAGATGTGAAAGCGATTATCTCTTTTTCCCTTTCCCAGATGAGCCTCAGGGCCACGGATTGGACGCGGCCTGCGCTCAGGCCCCTTCGTATTTTGGTCCAGAGCAGGGGGCTGAGTTTGTAACCCACCAGGCGATCCAGTATCCTGCGCGCCTGTTGAGCGTCCACCTTGTTCTGATTGATGCGTCCGGGGTTGGACAGGGCCTGGGTTACCGCGTTGCGGGTTATCTCGTTGAAGAGCACTCGGTAGATGTCCTGCCCTTTATTGGCTGATTCTATTTCGTGGGCGATGTGCCAGGCTATGGCTTCGCCTTCACGGTCCGGGTCGAGGGCCAGGTAGATGCGGTCGCTCTTACCGGCGGCTTCTTTTATCTCTTTGAGCACTTTACTCTTGGACTTTACCGTGACGTATTTGGGCGTGAAGCCTGTCTCGACATCTACTCCCAGTTCCTTCACGGGCAGGTCTTTCACGTGGCCCATGGAGGCTTTAACGTCGTAATCTGACCCTATGTATCTCTTTATCGTACGCACCTTGGCTGGTGATTCGACTACTACTAAGGATTTGCCCATTGTTTTTCCTGTATTCCTATCTGCTTCTTATGAATGTTTTTCCTGGAAACTGCTTTATCAGTCCCTCCAGCTCCAGGCTGACGAGTATGCCTGCGACCTTGCTTGCCGGAAGGCCGCTTTTGTCGGTTAATATATCTATATGCTGTGCTTCATGATGGAGCAAGGAAAAAACTCTGTCTTCTTCGGGGGAAAGCTCAGGCAGGGGCGTCTTTTCCTCTTCTACTCTCTCTCTTATGAACCTGCCCATCTCTGCGGGCAGTTCCTCTATTATGTCTTCCACGGTTTCCACAAGCTTGGCGCCCTTTTTGATGAGGGCGTTCGTCCCTCTGCTCTTATCCGAGCTTACGCTGCCCGGCACGGCGTATACCTCCCGGTTCTGCTCCAGGGCCAGATTGGCTGTAATCAGCGCACCGCTTTTAGCAGAGGCTTCAACCACCACGGTTCCCAGAGAGAGTCCGCTGATTATCCTGTTTCTGATGGGGAAATTGAGCCTGTCTGGTCTTGCGTCCATCACGAATTCTGAGATGACCGCCCCCTGCTCCTTTATCTTATCCTTCAAGGCTCTGTTTTCAGGAGGGTAAACCACGTTAAGGCCGTTTCCGAGGACCGCTATGGTTCTTCCTCCCGCTTCCATAGCCGCCTTGTGGGCCAGGCTGTCGATACCCCTGGCCATGCCGCTGTTAATGGTGAACCCCCTCCTGGCCAGACCTCCGCCCAGCCGCGAGGCTACCTCTTTCCCGTACCAGGTTGGGTTTCGAGTACCCACTATGGCTATTGCCAGAGCATCTTCCTCTCTTATTTCGCCTTCCACGTAAAGGAACGGCGGCGGGTCATGGATATACTTTAACTGGCGAGGATAGGTGGAATCGCTCATGGTGATAATACTGACCTGTTTATCATCGATCAATCTCATCTCGTGTTTCAGCCTATCCTCATACCTGAAATTAACTATTTCGTCGATGGTCTTATCGGTAAGACCTTGCACATCTTTAAGTTCTGCTCGTTGTGCCTTGAAAACTTCTTCAGGTTTGCCGAAGCGTTCTATCAACCTTCGGAAGGTGGTCTTCCCCAACCCCGGGATTAGATTCAGCGCCACCCAGAGTTGTCTTTTTTCGTCCATGGGGATCACAGGTTGAGGTTGTTAGGAGTGGAACTCAACGAAATATCTACAACGCTCTGTGCAGGGCCGAAAATCTTGAACAATATATATGTCCTGGTTGGAAGTAGTCAAGATGTTTCATCGTTGTATGGAAAACTTGCCCGGGCTATTTCGCTTCATTTCCCTGTAATTTTTCTACGTACAGTGCGGACAATCTTGCTGGTTCGCTTCGGGGATATTTTTCCATGAGTTCTCTGAATCGCGCAAGCGCCGATGGATTATCTCCCGATTGGCCGTAAATTGTGCCCAGGCGAAAGAGGGCATATGGCGCCCTGTTTGCCCGGGGATATTCCTGGACCAGCTTGTTCAGATTTTCGATGGCTCTGGGGAAGTCTTTCTGCTCATAGAAAGCTTCTCCGACCCAGTACATCGCGTTATCTGCCAGCATGCTTCGTGGATAGCTGTTTAGAAAGCCGGTGAACAGCTTAACTGCCCCGGCGTAGTCCTTGGACTGGAATTCCTTATAGGCGGTAAGATAGAGTTTTTCCCGACTCAATCCTTTGGGGATGGCTATATCGCTTGTAACGGCCTTACTATCGGGTGCGTTACCCTTTATTTCAAAATTTTCCATCCTTGCTTTCAGTTCGTCGATTTTGGATCGGTTTTTTAGTGCCGTCTCCGCGGATATGCCTACCTTTTTTTCTAGCGATGCCAGGCGGTGTTCCACCGACTTCAACTGTTTAGCGATGGAAGGTTCGTTTCCGGCGGTGGTCCGAACCGATGTCCCCGTTGGAGAGGTCTCTTCGCTTATCTGGGAGGGCAATGATGTACACCCGCTCACGGTAAGAATGAACCCGAATAATAAAATCGAGTAAAATGGAATTGATTTTACCCTCATGGGGTTTATGGCCCTTGAGTTAAAGGTTAATAACCTCGTACTGTTCAATATGCAGATCGTAGTCGGCTTTTATGATTATGCGTTTATTGAGTTTCTTCTCGAGTTGATCGAGGTAGGGCCGCTCTTCTTCCAGGATCATGTCTGCCACCCTGGGATGAATGTTTACCATAATCTTATTCGAGCGGCGGAAGGAGTTGGCGACTCTCTTTATTTCTCTAAACACTTCATAGCAGACGGTGGTGGCCGATTTGACGCTCCCCTTGCCCTCGCAATACGGGCAGGGCTCGCAGATAACCCTGTTCAGACTTTCACGGACTCTTTCCCTGGTCATCTCCACCAGGCCCAGGTCTGAAACCTCCAGGATGTTGGCCTTGGCCCGGTCTTGTTTGAGCGCGGCCTCCAGGGTGGAATAGACCTTCTCCTTGCTCTCTTCGCGGGACATATCTATGAAATCTATTATGATTATCCCACCCAGGTTTCGCAACCTCAACTGGTAAACTATCTCCTTGATGGCTTCCAGGTTCGTTTTGAGTATGGTTTCCTCCGGGTTACGCTTGCCCACGTATCGGCCTGTGTTTACGTCTATGCTCGTAAGCGCTTCCGTCTGGTCTATGACTATGTAGCCTCCCGACTTGAGCCATATCTTTCTTCCAAGGGCGCGCTCTATCTCGAGCTCGATGCTGTAAACGTCGAAAATGGGCTCCTTTCCTGTGTAGAGCTTTATCTTTGGCTCCATGTGAGGCATGTAGGAGCGCACGAATTGGAGGCAGTCCTGATATTCTTTCTCTGAGTCTATTACCACTTTTTCTACGTCCTGGGTACATAGGTCTCTAAAAGTGCGCAGGGCGAGGTTGAGATCGGTGTACAGCAGGGCGGGCGCTGATACTTTTTCGGCCTTCTTCTGGATGTCCTCCCAGAGTTTGTTGAGGAAATTTATATCGGACAGGAATTCATCCTTGTTAGCCCCCTCGCTGGCCGTTCTCACTATGTAACCCGACCCCGGCTTTTTGAGACTTTTCGCAAGGCTCCTGAGCCTTTTCCGCTCTGTGTCGTCTCTTATTCTACGAGATATCCCGACGTTGTCTATTGTAGTCATGTATACGAGGTAACGCCCTGGGAGGGTAGTGTATGATGTAACACGGCAGCCCTTTGAACCTATGGGTTCCTTGGATACCTGCACTATTATTTCCTGCCCTTCCTGAATCATTTCCTCTATGGGCATCGTGTGTGATTTCTTCCTCGAAGGCCTGCTCTTCTTTTTGAGCTCGATTTCCTCTTCTTGCTCCAGGACGTTTTCACCGGCCATCATTTTCTCATATTCTTCCATGATGTCCATCACGTCCACGTCTGATACGTAAAGGAAGCCGGCCTTTTCCAGTCCGATATTCACGAACGCCGCCTGCATGCCCGGGAGGACCTTGTTCACCACCCCCTTGTAGATGTTGCTTATTATACCTCTATCTTTGTGGCGCTCCAGGTACAGTTCGGTTACCACATCGTTCACCAGCAGAGCCACCCTCGTCTCGAGGGCGTTTGTATTAATCACGATTTCTGAGGGCATATTCACCTGTTTCAATAAGCTGAGCGTCGGTCTTCACCACCCGCAACGACCTCACGTCAGCCGGGTTCATGTTGTAAATATTGCTGAGTAGCGTCCATAGATTCAGAGACCTGCCGTCTTGCTGATTTATGGTTACCTCCAGCATATAGCCGTTTACTTCGGTTGGTTCAAGCGAAATCTTCTCTATGAAGGGCCTGATATCGCTGGCCTTTATTTTACCCTTTTTTTTCTCTTGAATCACGATAGATTTCTTTTGCAGGTACTCTTCGATATGGCGCCGGTGCGCTTCTTCATCGGGGAAGTTCAAAGAATCATCATTAAGATATACGTTGTATTTTACCCGGGATGGAGTCTGGGGCAGCGAAATGGACTTGAGCGGGAGCCGGGATACCCACTTTATCTTCAGGCCACCGGGCAGTTCCGAGTTAAGCCTGTTTTTAAGCTCGTCCTGTTCCAGGAAAGACTTAAGCGTCATGTCCATCTGTTCTTCGATGCTCTCCACGCCAACGGGCAGGGCCTGACTGAAGGACATCTTCGGATGAGGATGATAGCCCTTGCTGTGCTCGAGGGG
>CAYVLI010000005.1:11014-12733 GCA_964452105.1 uncultured Nitrospinota bacterium | reverse complement strand
CTCGTTAGAAAGGTTTTGTGGACTCCGCTATTCAGGTGGTCCCATGCCAGAGGTTCTTTGGGATCCAATGAGGTGTAAGCGTAATAGTCGGGGTCCAGTCCTGCTTCGTCAAATGCTTCGAGCCAGGATTGGAAATTGAACCGGTCGCTCCAGGCATCGAAGCGGCACCCGAGATTCAATGCTCGCCCGAGCACGGCGCCCATCCGGCGGTCGCCTCTGGCGAAGACTGCTTCCATGTAGCTCATCTCTGCTTTGTGCCATTTCACGTTGTATTTAGGGCCCCGCAGGTGTCTCTTCACATATTCCTGCTTTTCCTTGATCGTTTCGATATCGGCCATACCGGTCCACTGAAATGGCGTATGCGGTTTGGGCACGAAAGATGAAATGGCCACGTGCAGGCTGCGGAAGGACTTCCCGTCTTTCTGGCGCAATTTCATGGCGCGGTTGCACAAATCTATTATGCCTTTAAGGTCTTCTTCTCTCTCGGTGGGGAGTCCTATCATGAAATAGAGTTTAAGGAAGTCCCATCCTGCTTCCAGCACTTCCAGGAGGTTTTTCATGATAACGTCGTCGGACAAATCCTTGTTAATTACCTGTCTGAGCCTGCGTGTGCCCGCCTCCGGAGCCATGGTGAAGCCGGTCTTTCTGACTCTGGTAATCTCCTTGAGAAGCGATTGGTCCAGGGTCCCCGGGCGGAGGGAGGGAAGCGAAAGAGCGGTGCAATCTTTCTGAAATTCTGCCATGAGTTTCGGTATCAGGGAAGACAGTCCGCTGTAATCTCCTATGCTGAGCGAGGATAGAGATATTTCTTCGTAGCCCGTATTTTGGATAGATCGTCTCAGGATATTCTCGACCGTGGAGGCCGAGCGCTCGCGAACGGGCCTGTATACACAGCCCGCCTGGCAGAAGCGGCACCCTCTTGTGCATCCCCTGGCCACTTCCACGCTAAGCCGGTCGTGAACTATTTCCATAAAAGGAACCACGGGTGCGGTGGGGTAGGGCGCGGCATTGAGGTCTTGCACCACCCTTCTGGTCACGCTGGAGTAGCCCTCGAGCAGAGGGCTGGCTTTTTCTATTCCGCCTCCTTCCAGGTATTTCACATCGAAGAAGGAGGGGACGTATATGCCTTCTATGCCTGCCAACCGCCGGAGGAAATCCTCCTTCCTCCCTCCTTCCTTATTGTGGCGACGGAAGGCTTCGACTATGTCGAGAACTACTTCTTCCCCGTCGCCCAGCACCACTGCGTCGAAAAAATCAGCGAGTGGTTCTGGATTGTAGGCGCACGGGCCACCAGCGATTACAAAGGGGTCATCTTCTGTGCGTTCTTCCCTGAGCAGGGGAATGCCTCCCAGCCTCAGCATGAGCAATATATTGGTATAGCTCAATTCGTACTGCAGGGTGAAACCCACCAGGTCGAACCGGCTAAGCGGAAGATGGGATTCCTGACTGGCGAGCTGGAGCCCTCTGTTTTCCAGGAGGGCGATATAGTCTTCCTGGGGGGTAAAGAATCGCTCGGCTGCTACATTCGGGCATGAGTTCAGGATATGGTAAAGAATCTTAAGACCCAGGTGGGACATGCCGATCTCGTAAAGATCGGGGAAGGCCAGGGCTACCTTGACCTCCACTCGACTCAGGTCTTTACGGATGGCGTTCGTTTCGTATCCTAAATATCTGGTATGTTTGCTTACATATGGAAGCAACTCGTCGTATGCGTTCATT
>CAYVLI010000005.1:8160-10914 GCA_964452105.1 uncultured Nitrospinota bacterium | reverse complement strand
CAGGCCTTTTAGTATTATAGCAAGATTTAAAAATAATACCACTGCTGAGCCCAAAAACCCCATTTCCTCACCCACGACTGCGAAAATGAAGTCTGTGTGTTTTTCGGGCAGAAAGTTGAGGCCGCTCTGAGTGCCCATCATGATCCCTTTGCCCGTAAGGCCTCCCGAGCCCACGGCGATCCTGGACTGAAGGCTTTGATAGCCTGCTCCGCTGGGGTCCATATCGGGGTACATGAAGTTCATCACGCGTCCTTTCTGGTAATCTGCCATGAAAACCCATAACAGTGCGGCGAGCGCAATTATAACCACCAGCATGAACAGAAGCGTGCGATGTTTTATGCCGCTTATGAATGCCATGATAAGAGCTATGAGCACCAGAAGGAGGGCCGTGCCCAGGTCCGGCTGTTTGACTATTAACGCAAATGGCAGCAGTACCAGCCCCGCCGGCAGGAGAAGACTTTTTAACCCTAGGGGGCCGCTGCGGCATCTATGCTCCAGGCATTTGGCGAGGGCGAGCACCAATATTATTTTAGTTATCTCAGAGGGTTGAAAATTAATAGGGCCCAGGTCGATCCACCGCTGGGCCCCTGATGCCACCTTTCCGAACAGTAATAAGTATACCAGAGAGAGCACGATGGCTCCGTAAAACACGTATGCATATCTCCCCAGAGTCCTGTAGTCTATTCTCGTTACCAATAGCATGATGAGGATTCCGATGACCAGCCACCATACTTGTTTTATGTAAAGGCCTTCGAGGGAGCTTATCCCCCTCCCTTTGGTTGCGCTGTAAATGAACAGAAGCCCAAGAATGGATAGGGCCAGCGTCAATCCGAGGAGAATCCAGTCGAAGTCTTTTATCGAAATGTGATTGTTCTGCATGGTTACCTGCTTGCTGCTCAGTTGAGGCCTAAATTTTTTTCTCTACCCAGATAATTTTCGATAAGTTTTTTTGCTATGTAGGCATAGCTTCCACCGCCTCTGCCGGCGTTCTCGACCAGGAGCGCTATGGCGATGACGGGGTTATCAAAAGGGGCGAAGGATACGAACCATGCGTGGTCCAGGTGCTTCTTGGGAATAGCATCTTTTTCTTTGCCGTCAATTTTTCCCAGGGCAATCACCTGTGCGGTGCCCGTTTTTCCGGCCACATCGGCCCATGGAATTCTTGCCTTGTATCCGGTCCCATGAGGTTCATTGACCACTCCCCATAAGGCTTTTCTGACAATTTTCAGGGTCTTGGGGGTTGCTGGGATGGAGCCCAGCGCCTGGGGCCTGAAGCTTCTTGTAATCCGTCCGTCTGCATCTTCGATATGAAGTACGAATTGAGGAAGGTAAATGGTACCGCCGTTGGCTATGGAGCTTATCACGACCGCCATTTGCAAGGGTGTTACCATTACGTAGCCCTGGCCGATGGCAGCCGACAGGGTTTCACCTGGATACCATGGTTTATTCAAAGATGCCCGTTTCCAGGCGGTGGAAGGGATCAGGCCCGGTTTCTCGCGCCCCAGGATAGTTCCTATGGTCTTTCCCAGCCCGAATCCTCTCGCATACTTATTAATAAGGTCGATGCCTAATTTATTACCCACCTGATAGAAGAATACGTCGCAGGATTCGACGAGGGCACGGTGTATGTTTACAACACCATGCCCCCCTTTTTTCCAATCTCTGTAGGCCCGCCCGCCGAAGTAGTAGTAGCCGGGGCAGTAATAGGTGTCGCCCTCGTTTATGACTCCTTCTTCCAGGGCGGCAACGGCAGTGATTATCTTGAATACCGAGCCGGGGGGGTATTGACCATCGAGGACTCTGTCCTGTAGAGGGTGGCCTTCGTCCTTTTTGAGCGCCATCCAATCCTGTTTTCTCATTCCGCTGGCAAACAGGTTGGGGTCGAAGGAGGGCTTACTCACGTAAGCCAGTACTTGCCCGTTTGTGGGGTCCAGGGCTACAATTGCTCCACGCTCGCTTCCCAGCAGGTCTTCGGCCAGCAGTTGAAGCTCCAGGTCTATGGTAAGTATTATGTTGTTGCCGATACGCGGTTCTACGTCTCCCAGCGACCGAAGCTCCCTTCCCCTGGCATTCACTTCCACGAACTTCCGTCCCTTATGCCCCCTGAGAACGTCTTCGTAGGCTTTTTCCAGCCCTAACTTCCCCTTGTAGTCGCCGGCCATATAGTTTTTCCCTGAACTGTTTCTCAGTTCATCGTCGTTTACCTCTCCCAGGTATCCGAGGAGGTGTGACGCCAGGGGGCCATACCTGTAGAAGCGCACCGGTTCTACAGGTATGAAGGTTCCGGAAAGGTCTGGTCTGTGTTCTTCAAGGTATGCCAGTTCGTTGCGGCTAAGATCGCCCTTTACCAGCACCGGCTTGAACTTGTGATGAGACTTCAGCCTTTTTTTCAGTGCTTCCATGTCCACGTTTATGTTGCCCCCGATTTGGGACAGAAGGCTCTCAATATTGGGCACCTCTTCCGGTATCATATAGAGCTTGAACACCGGCCGGTTATCCACCAGCAGTGCGCCGTGTCTGTCCTTGATGTATCCGCGCGGGCTTTTAATGGGGAGCACCCTTATGCGGTTATTTTCGGAAAGAGTCCTGTATTTTTCCTTCTGGGCTATCTGTAGTTCCCATAGCCTGAAGAGTAGAACAGCAAAAAGCGATAGCACAATAATGGCGAGAATCGAGAGCCGTTTTCTGATTCCGCTGATTTCTTCTATTTCCATTCGTGAAAGGCTCATGTTACACGAACTTATCCAGGCCGAG
>CAYVLI010000005.1:0-8060 GCA_964452105.1 uncultured Nitrospinota bacterium | reverse complement strand
TTCTTCTATTTCCATTCGTGAAAGGCTCATGTTACACGAACTTATCCAGGCCGAGTCCGCTTGCCTGGTCTTTGTCCTTTGCGCGTGATGGATTCTTGCGAAAGGAACTTACGCGGGAAAGGAGGGGCAAGAGAAGCGCCCCGAACAGGACGTTTATGAGCAAAAGAACGAGTAGTTTACCCATAAAATCCAGGACGGGGAGGGGCTCCCAGAGAACCAGACGCAGGGCCACCACATGAAACATACCGTTGAAAAGTGTAGCTGCCCCGACTACGGCACACCATGTGGAGAGATTTGTTTCCATCAATTCGTTCCTTGCCTTGAGCAAAATCGTCGTTATGACCAGGAAAGATAGGGAAGTCAGGCCGAAAGGAGCCATCGAGTAGGCATCGTTTATCAACCCCAGGATTAAGGCCGCAACCAGTGCTACTCTGTCGGTAAGGTTCAGAGAAAAATAGCAGCAGAGGACGAGCAGCAGTTCCGGTTTTAAGCCCCAGAAGGTTATTTTTCCCAGAATGGCTGTCTGAAGCATCACAAAAATAAAAACTATTACAGCTAACCTGTAAATATTTTTCTTCTGAATGGTAAAGAACCTCTGATTGTAAAGCTGCATCGGTATTACTCTCCATAACGGAGCACCACCAGGGCCTCCTCGACATCAGCGGCGTCTACCACGGGGATTACAGTGGCTCTCTGGAAAAGCCCGCTTCTGTGCTTGGTCACCTTTACCACGGTGCCTACCATCAATCCCTTAGGGAATACCCCCCCCAGGCCGGATGATACCACCTTGTCCCCTATCCGCACATCTGCATTAAGGGGTATGTATCTCATATCGCATACCTGTTTGGAAGTGCCTACCACCACTCCTCGTTCTCTGCTCCTTTGAATCAGCGCGTCGACTGAGCTGCGCCAATCTGTTATTAGCAGTATCCTGGATTTGTTTGCGGTCGTTTGAGCCACTCGCCCCACCAGCCCTTGCGAGGTGATAACCGCCATGCCTCTTTCAATACCATCGTCTCTCCCCCTGTTTAGGAGGATCACTCGAGACCATATATCGGATTCCCTGCCCACTACTTCAGCAGGCACTGTCTCGATGTGTTTCTCGACGTTGAAACCCATCAGTCTCTGCAGACGCCAGAGCTTCATCTCCGCTTCCCTCAGATTGTTTACGTCGCTCTGCAATTCCTTGACCCTGTCGGCAAGCCTGTTGTTCTCTTTCTTCACATTCACCAGGTAGATGTATCCTTGCCATGCGTTTCTGACGGAGCGCGAACTGACGGTAAAGGCTTTCTGGAAGGGAGAAAGAACGTCTAAGATGAGGGATTGGATAAAAGTTGCGCTGGCGCCGTTGCGGGAAGATGATACGGTTAACACCAAAGCAACTGCTATCAACACAGCCAGAAACTTCCAACGTCTGGAGCGTAAAATCCTGGCGGTGTGTCTGTTCTGGTCTAACCGGTAATCGAGATCCTTCAAGGCATCATATATTAATCAAAGGATTAGCTTTTTTATCAGACTGCAAGGTTTTTCAGTAACGACAGTTCATTCAGAGCCTGACCCGTTCCTAACACCACTGCGTCCAGAGGCTCTTCAGCAGTGAATATGGGCAGGCCGGTTTCTTCCCTCAGCAGGACGTCAAGCCCTCGTAACAGCGCGCCTCCTCCTGCGATGACTATGCCCCTGTCAACGATATCCCCGGCCAGCTCAGGAGGGGTATTCTCCAGGGCCTGCTTGACGGTCTCTACTATTGCGTAGATGGGTTCGTAGAGCGACTCGCGTATCTCTTCATCGCTTATGACGATGGTCTTGGGAATGCCGGCGATGAGATCGCGCCCTTTAACTTCTATCGTTTTGCGCTCTTCCATGGGATAGGCGGACCCAAGATCTATTTTTATGCTCTCTCCGGTGCTCTCGCCGATGAGCAGGTTGTATTTACGTTTGATGTAGCTCACTATTGCCTCGTCCATCTCATCGCCGCCTATGCGGATAGACTTGCTGTACACCACTCCTTCCATGGATATGACCGCCACTTCGGTTGTCCCACCGCCGATATCGAGGACCATGTTACCGGATGGCTCGTGTACTGGCAGCCCCACGCCGATGGCGGCGCCCATGGGCTCTTCTATCAGGTAGACCTCTCTGGCGCCGGCAGACAGGGCAGAGTCTTTCACCGCTCTTTTCTCCACCTGAGTTATTCCGGAAGGAACGCAAATTATAACTCGGGGCCTCACCAGCGTGCTGCGGTTATGCACCTTTCGTATGAAGTAGCGGAGCATAATCTCTGTGACATCGAAATCGGCGATTACTCCGTCTTTCAGAGGTCGAATCGCCACTATGGTTTCGGGCGTACGGCCCAGCATCTTCTTTGCTTCGGTGCCCACAGCGAGGACGCGTTTGCTATCCCTGTGGATGGCTACCACGGAAGGTTCCCTGAGCACTATGCCTTTCCCTTTCAAATAGACGAGGGTGTTGGCGGTGCCCAGGTCGATGGCCATGTCGTTGGAGAAGAGGCTGTAGAGGAAGTTAAAAAGCATGTTTTGCATCCTCTGTCAAAGAGGGGGTATAACTTAACTTTTGTAGTCTTTCACGAGGAATAATGACTTTATATCAAATAACTTATATAAAATCAACAGTAAAATTAAATATGTTTAAATATTATTTCATATTTCTTAAATAAATAAAACATTGATTTCCAGACTATGCTCTAACTCTGCCTTCCATATATTAGAAACGACTTGAAAAGCGGCTAACGTCTGAACTATAATCCTCGTGGAGGTAAAAGTGAAAGCGCGGGGGAGCCGTCCCCGATCTTCGGTCTATTAAGAGTTGTTCCCAGTTCGTAAGGGAAAACCAGGAAAAGGGAAATATTATGCTCAAGTTCATGAGGGAAAAATTTCAATACTCACTCCCCCTGAAAGTAATTCTGATTGCTGTGGCCGCCTCTTTTGTGGGGTGGGGGATAGGAACGAGCGGGCGAGGCTCCAAACAGACAGATGTTATCGCTGAGGTAATGAACCAGAAAATTACCATTCAGGAATTCCAGCGGTACTACAATAGCTTGGTTGAAAATTACCGAAAGCAATTGGGCGATCGGTTCTCTCCCGAGCTTCTGGAGCGACTGAACGTCAAGAGCAGCGCTTTCAACAGCCTCACTCAACGAAAACTGTTGCTGGCGATGGCCCTGGAGAAAGGGATGACGGTTTCCGACCAGGAGTTGATAGTAGCTATCCGCAAGCAGCCCTATTTTCAAAGGGATGGTGTTTTCAACCAGCGGCTCTATGAGAACGTCCTGAGGCAAAATCGCTTCGAGCCACAGCAATTCGAGGAATACTTCAGGGAAGACATGCTCATCGAGAAGCTGCATTCTATTATTGCGGATAGTGTAAAGGTTTCTGATATAGAGGTCCGTAAAGCCTATACCAGGGAGAACGAAAAAGTCAGTGTGGATTACCTTTCTTTGGATGCTTTCAAGTACAGGGATAAGATTAAGCCCACCGACGAGGAGCTACAGAAATATTTTCAGGAGAGCGAGGAGTCTTTCAAGAAACCTGAATCGCTCAAATTGAAATATGTAAAGCTGTCTCCTCAAGACTACATGAATCAGGTTGACGTGACTGAGGAGGAAGCCAGAAGTTACTACGAGGATTACCCGGACCAATTCAAACGCGGGGAGGAGGTCCATGTGAGGCATATACTGCTCAAGGTCGAAGAAGGAGCCGATGAATCCGAGTGGGAAAAGGTTAGGGTCGAGGCGGAGAAATTGCTAAAAAAAATAAAAGGGGGCGCCGATTTTGCTGAGTTGGCCAAGAAGTTCTCCCAGGATCCCGGCAGCAAGGATAAAGGTGGAGACCTGGGGTCCTTTCCGAAAGGCCAGATGGTCAAGCCCTTCGAGGAGGCGGCCTTCTCGCTTAAACCGGGGCAGGTAAGCGATCCGGTGCGCACAAGATTTGGCTACCACATAATCAAGCTTGAGGAAAAACAGGAGGCGGGACAGGAGCCATTCGAGGACGCCAGGAAAAAGATAGTGGAAAAACTCAAGAAGTCCAAGGCGCAGGACATAGCGGATGACAGAGCTTATAATCTGTCTTACGATCTTTCCGCGGAGGAATTTGATAAGATAGCGAAGGAGGGGGGCTTTAAACCGCAGGCCACTGACTGGGTCTTTAAGGGCGGACCAATAAGGGATGTTCCCGGCTCGATGCAAATAATGGATGATATCTTCAACCTGGACGTAGGTGATATCAGCAAGGCCATGGAAGCCGGTGGCAATTACTATATCTTCACGGTTCTGGAAAAGAGAGAGCCGTACATACCGGAGTTAAAGGAGGTGGAGAGAGAGGTCAAATCCCGCTACCTGAACAAAAGGAGCCGGGAAGCCGTTGAGGAGGCGGCGCAGGAAGCCCTCTCAAAGCTCAACTCGGGCAAAAAGCTCGAAGAAATCATCAAAGAATACAGTCTATCACTTCAGAAAACGGATTTCTTCACGCGCAACGGTTCGCCGAAGGGGGTGGGCCGCAATCCCCAGTTCATAAATGAGGCTTTCGAGTTGAAGCCCGGCGAGTACAAGATGGTGAATGCGGGTAACCGGTTTTTCATCATATCGCTCTCTGGAACGCAGGGAATTAAAGAGGCGAAGTTTCAGAAGGAGAGAGAGAAATTCGCTCAGGAATTGCTGGAAAAGAAACGCGATTTGATGTATCGTACCTGGACTACCCGCAACATGGATAGGGCTAACATTAAGATAGTGGGTGATTTCAACTTGTAACCCGAAATGGAAAACCATCCCCGGCTCGCTCGCAAGGGCGCCGCCGCTGCCCGTGAACCTTCATCAGGGGGGAAAGGAAAATGCACGGATGGATTGGCAAGATACTGAGGGTTAACCTTAGCGCCGGCACCAGCATCGTGGAAGACCTGGATGAAAAGACCGCCCGGGACTTCATAGGCGGAAGAGGACTCGCCACGAAATATCTTCTTGATGAGATAGACCCCACCATCGAAGCTCTCTCCCCTGATAATAAGTTCATTTTTGCCACCGGCCCCCTCACCGGCACCGGAGCGCCTACCAGCCGCTACATGGTGGTCACCAAATCGCCTCTCACCGGCACGGTGGCCTGCTCAAACTCCGGCGGCCATTTCGGCCCGGAGATGAAGTACGCGGGCTATGACATGATTATTATCGAAGGTAAGGCGGATAAGCCCGTCTATGTCTGGGTTTACAACGATCAGGTCGAAATACGCTCGGCCGAAGAACTATGGGGCAAGACCACCCACGAAGCCGAGGATATCATCCACCGGGAAACCGACCCGGACGCCAAAATCTCCGGCATCGGCCCGGCGGGGGAGAACCTGGTGCGCTTTGCCTGCGTGATAAACGACAAGCACCGCGGTGCGGGCCGCTCGGGCGTCGGCGCAGTCCTGGGCTCCAAGAACCTGAAGGCCGTGGCCGTGCGCGGCACCGGCGGAGTGACCGTGGCGGACAAGGAGGCCTTCCGCGATGCCGCCCTGGATACACACAAGAAGGTGCTGGAAGCGCCCATGAAGGAGACGCTCAACACTTACGGCACGGCGGCATTGGTCAACGTCATAAACGAGACGGGAATGCTCCCCTCGGACAATTACCAGCAGGGGCAGTTCGCCGGGGCGTCGAAGATCAGCGGCGAGACGCTCCGAGATACGCTGTTCATCCGAGAGAAGGGATGCTTCGGTTGCAACATCGCCTGCGGGCGCGTCTCTGAGGTCACCAACCCCAAATACAAGGGCCACGGCGAGGGGCCTGAGTACGAGAACATCTGGGCGCTGGGCAGCGACGTCGGCGTTGATAACTTGGAGGCGCTCACCAAAGCCAATTTCCTGTGCAATGAACTGGGCATGGACCCCATTTCCGCAGGCGCTACCATAGCCTGCGCCATGGAGCTTTCCGAGAAGGACTATCTCCCCTTGAGCGATTCCGAGAAGCCGCTCAGGTTCGGCGACCACGACCTGCTGATAGAGCTGCTGGAGAAGGCCGCCTACCGCGAGGGTTTCGGTGACATACTGGCCGAGGGTAGCGACCGCGTGGCTAGGAAGTACGGCCATCCGGAGCTGTTCATGGGCGTCAAGGGGCAGGAGTTCCCCGCTTACGACGGACGCGGCGCTCAGGGCATCGGCCTGGCTTACGCCACGGCCAACCGAGGCGCATGCCACCTGCGCGCATACACGATAGCCGTGGAGGTGCTGGGGTCGCCTGAGCTCATCGACAGAACGGTTACCGACCAGAAGGCCTTCTGGACCATCGCCTTCCAGAACACCACGGCGGCCTGGGATTCCACGGGCATCTGCCTGTTCACCTCCTTTATGATAGGCCTCGAGGAGCTATCGGTTTTGCTCAACACGGCCACGGGCCTGGATACCACTGCGGAGAGCCTCCTCCAGATGGGCGAACGCATCTGGAACCTGGAGAAGATATTTAACCTCAGGGCGGGTATCACCGGCGCGGATGACAAACTGCCGGAGCGCATCACCGGCGAGGGCATCCCCGAGGGGCCCAGCAAGGGCATGGTCAATAAGCTGGGTGAGATGCTCCCTGAGTACTACCAGCTTCGCGGCTGGGCCGCAGACAGCAGACCGACCACGGAAAAGCTGAGTGAACTCGGCTTGCAGGAGTATATAAAGGGCATCTAACAGTTTGAGTAGGGGCACGGCGCGCCGTGCCCCTACCAATAAGCCTCCCTCAAACTCCCCCCAAAACTTCCGTGCAATTTTTGCTATTCGGTAATACCGCGTTTTTCGGGGTTGCTCCTGCCACCCCCGTTGCTTGACCAACCGCATGAAAGAAACCACAGATAGACACAGATTTTAACGGGAAGCAATCTATATCCGTGTGAATCTGTGTTTATCTGTGGTTAGAATCTTCTTTCATAATATGGTTGCAAGTATTTGAATATAATTTGAAATCTGAAGAATTGAGCCGTAGGGGCGAATCTTGTGTTCGCCTCCATGAGGGCGCACGGCCGTGCGCCCCTACGGGAATGACATGCGTGGTCGTGAATTAACGGGTGATGGACACCGGGATTTGTCTTTAAGCGGGGAGACTTCTATGCTATATTGACGCAAAATGATGATTGAGGGAGTTATCGACCACAACGTAATAATGACCTCTGTGTTATCAGGGAGTTTGTTCCAATTGGGGCGGGGCTTGACCTGCGAATTCGGGTCAAGTATTAATCGATGAAAGTAGTGGATTGCAGCTTTCGCGGGAATGAGAGGTATTATAGAAAAAAAGGTTGTGTCTCTTTTTTCCGGATGCGATTGCCTTTAAGGAGGTGTGAAAGTGGTTAAAGTGAGGGAAAAGGAAGTGCTTAAACCTGGCAAAAAAGCTCCTGCTTCAGGGCAATATGTAATAATAGGTCCAAAAGGTGGACGCACAGGCAGTGAGAGGACTGTGGTAAAAGGCGGATCACTTCCACCCACCCCCAAACCTAATCAAAAATATAAATTAGTAAGCCGGACTATAACTATAAAAGCTAAGAAATATGAAGAGTTATTGGAAGACTTACATGATCTTGCTATTATAGCTGAGCGCAAGGAGGAATCTACTGTAACTTTTGTAGAGCTAAAAAAGAAACTTAAAAAAGATGGCATTTTATAAAATTGTATGGAAAAACTCTGCAGAGCGGGATTTAAGAAAGATTGAATCAAAATATGTTGCCAATATTTTGAAATCTGTAAAATCACTTAGTAATAAACCGTTTTCGGTTAATAGCAAAAAATTGAGCAACTCAAAATATAGCTATCGACTAAGAGTTGGAGATTACAGAGTTATCTATCAGGTAGACAACTCAGAAAATCTTGTTACGATCTATTATGTCCGCCATAGAAGAGATGCTTATAGGAGATGATCCAGTTAGTAAGTGGTTATAGTTCCTTCAAATATCAAGACAAAAGGAGAAGATGAATGAAAGTATTGGCGTTTGTGGGGAGTCCGAGGAAGAGCGGGAACACGGCGGTGCTGGTGGATGAGATAGTTAAGGCTGCGGCGGGGAAGGGCGCGGAGACGGAGACGGTCTTCCTGAACGAGCTTA
>CAYVLI010000004.1:19855-30797 GCA_964452105.1 uncultured Nitrospinota bacterium | reverse complement strand
ATGCTATCAGGTCTATCATTTCATATTCATCCAATCGAGGCCAGGGTATCTTTTTCTCTTTCATGGCTTTTGCCATTAGAGGGGCATGACTCCACATGGCCTGAACTATGAGAACCGGCTGTAATGGTTCGCCGGCGTTGCCATACTTCGTCAAATCGGGACCAAGATTCCCCCCTTCATGCCGCACTGTATGGCACTTTATGCAACCTTTCCGGGCGAACACCTCCCTTCCCTCAACGGGGTCTCCAGGTTGGTCGAAATAGCCCAGGAAAAAGAGGTATGCTATAACGTCCGCCATTTCTTTTCCGTTGAATTGTGGTTTCTCGATGCCCTCTTCTTCCATCTTCTGCAGCATTGCCGGCGCGTGGTTCCACATAACCCCGGCCAGTTGAATAATCGTGCGGTTGTAACCCGTTGAAGTCAAAGAGGGGCCGACGCTGCCGCCTATCCCGAAGATAGAGTGGCAGTTAATGCACTTCTTCTCTTCGAAAAGCTCTTTACCCCTGGCGGGGTTCCCGGGGAGGGTGTAGAGTACTCTGGTTTGCTCTTGCGGCCCTCCATTGGCCCCATATATGTATGCTATTAAGTCCCTCATCTCATTATTCTTGAAGCGAGGCCAGGGGAGGCTTTTTTCTCGCATTTTTTCGCTCATGGCGGGTAAATGGTTCCACATTAATTGAGCCCATAGGATGGGCGAGTCATACTTTTGCCATCTGGTCAGGTCCGGCCCTATATGTCCACCTACTCCACTAATGGAATGGCAGACTGCGCATTGTTTTTCCCGGAACAGTATCTTCCCTTTTAGTTTATCGGCAGGGGTAATCGGCTCGTCGAAATAGCCCACGAAATAGATGTAAGCGATAAGTTCCGCCATTTCATTAGAGGTAAAGCGAGGGAAGGGAATGCCTTTTTTTTGCATTTTTTCATACATTCTGGGGAAGTGGTTCCACATGACTCCGGCAAATTGAGCCACGCTTCTGTTCTTCCCTTTTTTGCTCAAGTCCGGGCCGACCTCGCCTCCTTCCCCGCCTATGGAGTGGCACTTGAGGCAGCCTTTCTGGTAGAAGAGCGATTGGCCTGTCATGGGGTTTTCGGGGAGGGTGAGTTCCTCGGCGGAGGGTAAGAGGGGGACCATAGCCGTAACGAGTAATAAGGTGAGTATAGCTATGATAAGTTTCAACTTAAGCATAGTAATGTCCCCTTATATGGAATGGCCGGATTTTTGGATTATTAACACCTGAAAAGAAGGGAGCCAGGTATTTCTACGGTAATCTAATCCGGCGATCATTATCCTTCGAGCCGTTTCCCTTTCATTTTTACTTTCTTATCGCGAGGTGTCCTGGACAGTTCATTTTGGAATGGCCCCCGTACCTATTCTGTCGATCTCTAATTCCTCGTTGATTCACGAGGAATCTATCTCCAGGCAGGGCAACATGGTGGTTCAAGAATTATACGAGGGCCCTTATACCATCCGCTCGGCTTCCTTCTATGCAAGATGCTCCCTCAAAGAAGGCTGCTGAGGATCATTTCCAGTGCTTGATTTTTTCCTTGTAGGTCGCGAAATCAAATCCCTTTTCCTTGAATTTGGGGCTCTCTTCGTTGTGGCATCTCACGCACACCTCTTCAGTGGGCGGGAAGACCAGACCAGCCTCTATGGCTTTCTTTTGTGCCGCGGCGCGGTCTTTCTTAAATGCCTTTTTGTTCATTATCTTCATTGAGCGATAGTTGCTCCCAGGTCCATGACAGGCCTCACACTGGACATTGTTCATGTCCGCTCCGGCGGCGGCCGGTTGACCATAGCCTGTGGTGTGGCATTTTAAACACTTGGGATTCTCAGCTTCGCCAGCCGCTTTGAGTGTATCCATGGCTTTGGCGTGTTTTGACTCTTTCCAAATTTTATACTGTTCTCCACCCAGCGCCTTGGTACTGTGGCACATTTTACACTTGGCCACCCCTACATACTCGGCGTCGTTTGCTTGAGTTATAAGAGGGCTGATCAACAGTGCAGCCGCTACAATTGCGACCAGCAGCAAAATAAACCTGATGTTTTTCATGTGTCTATGCCTCCTTTTTTATTGTACTTTTAAAGAGTTAATATATTTCGTCAAGGTTTAGCAAGTCTCACCAGGTAAGCGGTGATATCAGACAACTCGTGAGGGTCAATGGTGGGCCAGGTCATACCCATCTCTTCCACCCTCATTCCCATCGACTGGATGTGGTTCCACATCTCCGTTACGACTTTGGTGGGTGAGTTAAGTTTAAGTTCCGAAGCCTTTTCGACGAAGTCCGGCGCCACTAAATCGGCAACTCCGCCTTTGCCTGCTATCGGATGGCAATTGTTGCAGCCTTTCTCTTGAATGAGGAGTTCTCCGTTCAACGGGTTACCCCCCTTCTCTTGAATGGCGGCTAAATAGATGTAAGATAGTACGTCCGACATTTCTGTTTCTGAAAATTTTGGAATTGGTATGTTTTCATTCGACATGGCCTTCCACATTTTTGGACCATGGTTCCACATTCTCCCGGCTATCTGGGTAAAACTTAATCGCAGCTTGGAATTACCCAGGTCGGGACCGATGGCTCCTCCTGTCCCGTGAATGCTGTGGCAATGGAGGCAGTTCTTTTCTTTCATCAGCCTCAGGCCTCTCTCGGGATTTCCGGGTGGGGCGTAAATCCTTTCGTACTTTCCATTGGCGACCAGCGCCTCTTGCCTGATGAAAGCCATGATATCCATAATCTCATTGCTTTTAAACTCGGGTCGCTTTATCCCCAGATCAAGCATGGTCCTGGCCATTTTTGGCGCCTTGTTCCAAAAAGCGGTGGTAATAAAGATCGGAGATTGGTAGGGGCGGAAACCATCCAGCGCAGGGCCTACATCGCCGCCTTTGCCGCCAACCGAGTGACACTTTATGCAATTCTTTTCTCTGAAAAGCTCTCTGCCTTTGTTGACGTCGCTCGGCCGCTCCAGATAATTCAGATAAGAGAGGAAGGTTATCAGTGCGTCCATTTCTTCATTGGACAATTTGGGGAAGGAGATATTCATGGTCTTGAATTTGTTGAGCATCTTAGGTGCGTGGTTCCACATGATAGCGGCGATGCCGAAGAAACTGTAGTTTAACTCTACTTTGCCCAGATCAGGCCCTATTTTCCCCCCCACGCCCAATATAGAATGGCAGCGAACGCAGCCCTTTTGAAAAAAGACCTGGCTCCCGCTCAGAGGGCTCCCGTGGTAATAGGAAGTCTTAGCGCCTGCCGGTGAATAGAAAGAGAGGATTAGAAACACCATCACCATAACAACCGACACTTTACAATCTATCCTTTGAGCCATCTCATCCTCGCACAATCTTTATGTGTTTCAAGTGAATGCTTTCAAGGCGTTTATCGTGGGCAATGTATCCCTTGAGTAACCATAGTTGAACCAGAACAAACAATATCTAATAATCACTGGCATTGATCCCCTGTGACTTTTTGGTTTTTAATTATTCAGCGTTGGTCATTGCCTGTTTCGCATTATCCCCCAGAATACATAGCTGAATATGGCTATCAGCACCAAAAAGAGGGGTATGGCGACTATAGATATACCTATGGAAGCAGAAGGAACGTCATTCAGCTCCCATGATAGCCGTATCAGATGCGCTATCCAGCCGATGATCCCTGCCACGAATAGACATGCTAACCCGTATATCGCATATTGGGCCTTGATAACGAGCTTGTCGTCATGGTTCTCTTTCATGTCTTCTCCCTTCATGTTGTCGACTCGGCATCAGGTAACTGGGAAGCCTGGGCCTTTACTCCGGGGGAGCCTTCAATCCCATAGTCCGGCAAGTAGCTCCGCATTCTGTGATCCACTTCTGCCAAACCTTGCTCCCTGCCCTCTTTCACTTCCCAAGCGGAGATGATGGGGAAGAATTTTGTGAAAATCACATAGAAGAGAGCGAATAAGGCGAATCCTCCGATTGTGATGCTCCATTCGGTAAGACTGGGGTGATAAAAACCGCGGGTATATGGGAGGCGGGGATTGGCGAGTGTGGGAATTATTATCAGGAAGCGCTCTACCCACATTCCGACGGTGATACCGATGCAGGCTATGAGGGCGCCAAATATGGTTCTTGTCCTTCTGTTGCCCAGGATTATTACGGGTATCACTAAGTTTAAAACAACCATTAGCCAGAAAAGGGGCGCATAGCGCCCGATAAATTTATCCCAGAATACGCTCATCTCTTCCGGTTCGTTACCGTAGAAACCCGTCAGATACTCGGCGAAACTGAAGTAGAACCATAACAGCGACATAACCAGCAGCAAGAGGCTCAGGTTTCTGAAGTGCACTTCCTTGAGATACATCTCCAGCTTAAATGCTTTACGAAGGATGATCATTGCGATTATGAGCATGGCGATGCCGGAATATATGGCCCCCACCACGAAGTATGGCCCGAAGATTGTGCTGTGCCATCCGGGCTGTAGCGTCATGGAAAAGACGAAGGAGACCACCGTGTGCACCGATACGGCTATGGGTATGACCAGCACGGCCATGATACCTATGGCGCGGTTCAAAACTTTATGCTGCCGTGCGGTACCCGTCCATCCCAGAGCCAGGACGCGGTATAGAAATTGCCACCGTGTTTTGCCTCGGTCCCGCAGAATGGCTATGTCGGGAATGAGCGGCAGATAAAGGTAAAGCGAACTGCCTGTCAGGTATGCGGTTATGCTGGTGGCGTCCCATAAAAGCGGTGACTGGTAGCGACCGAAAAAGAAGAGATTCAGCAGTCGGTCGGGCCTACCCAGATCTATCAGCACATAGCTGGCGCCTATGAAAAGGACCGCCACCGTAATAACCTCCGCCATACGGGTTATGGGCCGGCGCCATTCCGCCTGTGACATTCGCAGGATGGCCGATATCAAAGTGCCGGCATGGCTTATTCCTATGAAGAATACAAAGTTGGTGATATAAAACGACCAGGAGACGGGTTCCGCCATGCCCGTGACCCCTAACCCGTACTTTACCTGTCGATAATAGGAGGAAACGGCCCATATAATCACAACCAACAGCCCTGCTACAACCATTCGAAACTTCCACCCCGTCTTCTCGATGGGCTCGAATAAACGTTCATCCTTTTCCCATTCATTCTTAGATGACATGTCGATCCTCTTCGGTCAAATAGAATACCTTTGGTTCGGTTCCCAGACCTTCCTCTACACGGAACGCCCTGGAACTCTTCGATAGAATGGCCACTTCGCTGTTGGGATTGTCCAGGTCTCCAAAGATGATGGCTTTACTGGGGCAGCTCTCTGCGCATGCGGTTGTATATTCGCCCGGCTTCAGGCTCCGCCCTTCCACACTGGCTTTATCCTTCGCCTTCTGCAAGCGGTGCTGGCAAAAGGTGCATTTTTCAACAACCCCTTTGGGCCTTATGGAAACGTCCGGGTTGTGATACTGTTTCATCACATCGGGTACGTCCGAATACTGATGCCAGTTGAAGTATTTAACTGTGTAGGGGCAGGCGGCCATACAGAAACGACATCCTATGCATCTCGGATATATCTGCGCCACCAACCCTTCGGGATCCTTGTACGTGGCGTGCACAGGACATACTTTTGTGCAGGGCGGCTTGTCGCAGTGGAAACAGGGGCGGGGAATAAATTTTATCTTAACGTCAGGAGAGTGCCCCTCGTGCATGGCTATCAGCTCCATCCAGGAAATGTCACGCCCCATGGCCGATTCTTCTGGTCCTACGAAGGGTATGTTATTTTCGGCCTTACACGCGATGACACACGCCTGGCAAGCCGTGCACTTGTTTAGATCGATGACCATTCCCCATCTCGCCATCTCTGCTCTCCTTTTCACGCTTTGCGAATTTTAACCCTGGTTTGATTGACCAATGCTAAACCTGTGAACGGATCTATCGTTTCGTTTACTATCTGGTTGGGGTTGGGGCCGCGCTCCTGAATCCAGTGCTTATAATTGATATGGCCTACCGCGTACCCTTTGCGTAAGGCAATTGGATATTCGGCATTGTCATCGGCCCAGCGTCCGTAATCGGTATGACCCTCCCCCAGTGGGACGTTCACCACTTGCGGCAAGGCTCCCTCATATAATTTTGCCTTAAGCTTTATGGTTCCTCTGGGTGATTCCAGCAAAATCAAATCACCGTCGTGGATTCCCAGTTGCTGGGCCGTTTGAGGGTTGATCTCCGCCCAATTATGCCACTTCTCGTCCAGGTGAATCGCCATGCTCTCCTGGAGCCAGGGCTGGTTGGCGCCGGCTCCATTGGTCAGCGAGTGTAACTTGTAAGTGTTGAGGTAGAATGGGTATTTCTCGGAACTGCCTCCATCTTCCGGTTCCTGGTGAGGAATGAAGAGCGAATCTCCCTTCCCTTTCAGCTTCATTATTTTGATCAGGTTTTCCTGGGCCTCGCTGATAGTCACTCCCGTCATTTCTGATATTCTACGCGCTTCATCTTCGAATCTTTTCTTTAAATTCCTTGAATAGAAATCGAAGGTCTTATGTGGCCCGGCGAGCAAATCTCTGGCACCCCTGTATGAATCCGAGGGGTCCCACCAGGCGCCCGCAGCCAGCAATCCTTCCCAGAAATCATCATTGGTTTTGTACTCGGGGATGCGATAGCCCTGCCGTTCCAAAACCTTTCTGAAGGCTTCTTCGTGGGGGGTTGATACGATATATCCGCGCCCTGCATCGAGGAGGCCGGAAGCACTTTCACGGAGAAGTTCTTCATATTTATTCCATGGGAAGGCCGATGCTATTCCACCATCTAACTTTCGAGCGATATCCAGCAAAACCTCCATGGCATTCCTGGAGCTGACCACTGGCTTAATCGCCGGCCTGCCCAGGCTGAAAAGGCCGAATCCCGATAGATGGGTTACTGTATCATCCTGCCAGCGCTCCAGATAATGCTGATCAGGAAGGATAAGATCTGCATATCTGGTGCTCTCGTCCATGAACGATGAGAAACTGACCACCATGGGTACTTTTACCAGGGCTTTTGCAAAGGCTTCTCCATCAGGGGCGTGATACACGGGGTTTGCGTGATACAGGAAAAGCAAATTCAGAGGGTAAGGTTCCTGCCGGGATATATTAAGCGGCATGTTGAACGGAGAATCTTTGGTCAGGAAGAAGGCTCCCTCCCCGGCGCCATCTATGCGGGGCTTTGAGAGCGCCTTTCGGCTCGTGGACTCCACGGGGAAAGGTTTTGGTTCTTTTATGGGCACACCGCCCTGAATGGTTAACGCTCCTGAATTTCCGATGTTTCCGGTCAGAGCGTTAAGACTGTGTATGGCCATGCGTGTATATAAATCACCCTTTCCGTATGAAGTTTGCTTTTCACCCAGAACGATGGCAGGCTTGGTTTTGGCGAGCTCTCTTGCGAGGCCGAATATAACCTTCGGTGGTACGCCTGTGACCCTGGCCACTTTCAACGGTTCGTAATCTTTCAATACAATCGACTTATAACCGCCCCTCCGCTTCCCTGATTCATCTTGCCAGTCTTCGAAACCGAAACAGTGTTTCCTGACGAAGTCCTTATCGTAAAGACCTTCTCTGATGATGACGTGCGCCAGCCCCAACGCCAGCGTGGCTTCCTTTCCTGGATTGATGGATATCCACTGGTCTGACTTTGAGGCGCTGATGGAGTATCTCGAATCGATGTAAAACATCTTCGGCTTTTGACCCTTTGCGCCTTCTCTGAGATGTCCGTAGGCGCGGAACTGATGGACGGGCGACCCCCATGTCTCCAGCCAGTCGCAACCGAAGGAAAGTATCAGACTCACGTTAAAGAGGTCGTATCCGAGCGGTTTGGTGACGCCTTGCATCAGCCTGTGAGCCAGGGAGGGTTCTTCCATACCGGGGTCGAGCAGGCGGATATAGTTTGGAGTGCCGTAAGCCTGAGTGAAACGCTGCCAAAGGAGATGCCTATACCCTCTGTATTCTCCACCCAGGACTGCCACGGTATGAGACTTTTTTTCTTTTCTCAGCTTGTTAAGTTCGCCGGCTACCATCTGAATAGCCTCATCCCAGGTGATGGGCTGCCATTTTCCTTCGCCCTTCTCGCCCGCTCTCTTCATCGGTCCCTTAATGCGCTCAGGGTGATACAGGAACTGAAGACCTGCGTACCCTTTCATGCACAGGGTACCCCTGTTGATGGGATGCATTGGATTGCCTTCAATTTTAACCACCTTCCCATCCACGACCCTGGCCAGCACACCACAGCCACCCGGGCACTGCTCGCAGATGGAGGGCACCCACTCTTCCGTTTCATCCGTCCATTGGTCCAGTATCTGCTGGTAGGTGGGTTCACTTCCCTTACCCGCCTTTATGTAAGCCAGACCTGCTACCGAAGCTGTAACTAACTGCAAGAAGCGACGCCTTGAAATAATCATTTTTTCCCCATTCTTTGCAAAACTTTATCGGTTACCTGTGACAGGCGTTGCAATCCTTTGTAACCTTATTTTCCTTATGGCAGCTGATGCAAAAATTCATCTTTATTTTAACCAATGGCTTAACCAGAGGGGTGTCCATGTCTTTCACCATACCGTGACAGGTTGAACATTCTACTTTCCCCACGGCCACATGGCGCCTGTGTGAAAAGAAAACGTAATCGGGCAACTTGTAAACTCGCCTCCAGGGGATTTCCTTCCCCTGCTCGGCGTAGGAAAGGATCTTTTCCTGTTCCTTGTTTTCTGCTTCAGAGTGACAGCCGGTGCATATCTCGACTGTGGGCCGACCGGCCACCGTGCGCTCCATGTAATAACGGTGGCACGTATCACACTCCAGCATCGATGTATGAACTTTATGGCTGAAGTTTATCGGCTGGAATTCTGAGGCCTTCCTGGCATAGAGCACCGTGGTTGAAACGAGAATCAAGCAGACGACGGCTGCCGTGACAATGAGCGGTTTTAACGCTTTCATGATTACCTCAGTTCGGATTAAGAAATTTGTTTACCTTCGAGTCTGCTTTTCAGATGTTATTTTAGAATCGAATAATAGCTTCAGGATTAAGGCGCTGAAAAACGGTTCTATTCGACTTCCTGACTCACGGAATCCATAACCAGTTCCATTTTCTGCTTCTGTGGAATAGTGGGCTCATACAGGTATGAGACTGAAGCATTTACCAAATAGGAAGCGCCACCCTTTGGCAGGAGAAAAGTGAATTCTTCCTTTCTATGTTCCAGGAGTGGTATTAAGCGGTTATCATATAAAACCTTTTTTGCATACCACACCTGACTGTCCCTGGTTATCACTTCACCTTTTTCATCTACCAGAACCTTTTGATAAACTTTCCTCGCATTAGATACCATCCTGCCATCTGCAGTTTTAACTTCTACTTTTAGAATTAGTTTCCGCGTAGGCAGTCCTGTGGGAACCATGTGGCCAGAGCCGACGTTGGCGATTTTGACCGCAACGTTCAGCAAGTTTCCGTCTTTATTAATCTCCGCTATATCCAGTTTTATCGCCTTCTTCAACTGTTTGATAGAGTGGCCTCCAGCCAGATTGTGTTCATTTATGCGTCTTGCCGAAGAAGAGCTTCCTTTAACCGCAGACTTCTGCTCCGGGATCAGTGGCATGTGACAATCCTGGCATTGAATGCCTTTATCTGAGTAAGGGCTGGCCAGCCATTCGTTGTATGTGCCTAAGACGAGCACTCCGTTTGGATTGGTATATTGATGACAGCCGGCGCAGAAAGCTGAAGTAGTGTGCAGCTCTGAGTATTCCACCTCATGTCCGTCTGCGGCGTCTTTCTTTAGTGGTATCGGTCCTCGTTTGACGTTGCTTACTTCCTGGGTATAGGGGAAACCAACGCTCTCCAGATTCACTCGCTTAACGGAGTGGCAGAAATCGCAAGTGATCCCCTCGCTGGAAATTTGAAGCTTCAAATCATAATCCCCGGTTACGTTTGTAGTCGGCACATGGCATTTCAAGCATAGATACCTGGATTCACCCTTTGTATTCCGATAGGCCTCGGTATAAGCGCTATCAAAGATGGGGTCTTGCAACGAGAAAGCATGCATGGAATTTTTCCATCTCTTATAAATTTCTTTGTGACACTCACCGCATACTCGCGAGCTTGTATAGATAGACCCTTCGGAAGAGGCATAAACCCGGGCGCCAGGGCTCAAGGTATATGCCATGGCTAACAAAGATGCCAAAAGGATTATCTTTTTCGCTCCCATCATTGCCTTCCCCCCCTCCCGCAGCCATCTATTTCTCTCCGGATTTTATTGCGTCTTTTAACACTTCTTTAATCTCTGCGGAATCGATTGGTTTCAGAAGATAATAGAATATCTTGCCGTCTCTCACCCTGCGCTGCGTTTCCAGGGATTCATCGTCTGTAATTGTAATGATGGGGAGTCTTAAATCTATCTTGTTGATGATGGGAATGGCCTTGTATCCGCTCATATCTTTTCCCGGAACCTCGAGGATCAACGCATTAAATTTCTTTCCCAGAATCATTTCGATGGCTTCAGAGGTGTCGCTGACTGTCTCCACATGGTAACCTTCCTCAACAAGGACTCCTTGCATGTGCCTGACGGTCTCCACGTCCTCTTCGCATATGAGGATGTTTGCCTTGACCATTTTGCATAGTTCCAAAGTCATCGGGATTGTTTTTTGAAGAACTATTGTAGCAATCACCGTGCCTTTTCATTCTTGAATAAAAAAAACCATCCGCTTCAACAGCGAATGGTTTTTTAAATCAACAGGTTACGGTGCGGTTATAGAGTTGCTGCTCTGGTCGTCAAACGTTTTATAAATTGTGACAAAAGCGTCAGCATATAAATAGCCTGCGTCACCAGGCAGCCATCAGCCCCCTCCAGTCCTTAAATTCCGGCTCAATGACATAAAGGTCATGTAGAGATGACATTTATGTCATCGGTATGGCCTGACGTCCCAAGGCCATATTTACGAATTCTGCGATATAGATTCCTCTCGCTCATC
>CAYVLI010000004.1:8751-19755 GCA_964452105.1 uncultured Nitrospinota bacterium | reverse complement strand
TGACGTCCCAAGGCCATATTTACGAATTCTGCGATATAGATTCCTCTCGCTCATCTTCAGCGCTCTGGCTACTTTACCCCTGTGTCCGTGGAACCTTTCCAGGAGCATGCTGATATACCTTTTCTCAATATCTTCGAGGGGCGTCAAAATATCTTTACCGGATCCGCTGGCAAAAATCGTTTCACCGTAGAATTTCGAGGGGAGGTCGCCCGGTTTTATAAATTCATCTTCCGAAAGTATCGCCGCCCGGTGAACGACGTTTTGCACCTCCCTGATGTTTCCCGGCCATTCGTAACGCATAAGCAGTTCCATAGCATCCGAGGTTACTTCTTTATCCACGGCGCCGACCCCCGGAACGTTTTTAAGAAAATATTTGACCAGCATAGGGATATCTTCCTTCCTGTTCCTGAGCGGGGGTATGGAGATGCATATAACGTTAAGGCGGTAATAAAGATCGTCTCTGAATTTATCTTCCTGCGTCATACGAATTAAATTTCTATTGGTGGCTACTACGATTCTCACATCTACTTTTGTATCCCTTGTTCCACCCACGCGCCTGAACGTCCCGCTCTCCAGCATCCTGAGCAATTTTGCCTGTATGCCGGGGCTTATCTCGCCTATTTCGTCCATGAAAAGGGTTCCCGAATCTGCGACTTCAAGGAGGCCGTGCTTTAAGCTGTAAGCTCCCGTGAAGGCGCCTTTTTCATGACCGAACAGTTCACTCTCCAGCAGGGTCTCCTGCAGAGAGCTGCAGTCGACAACCACGAACGGTTTCCCTTTCCGCGGACTGCTATGATGAATCAATCTGGCTATAAGCTCTTTTCCCACGCCGCTTTCGCCCTGTATAAGCACTGTGCAGTTCGTACCTGCCACCTTTACCGCCATATCCAGAGTTTCTCTAAACAGATGGCTTTCTCCGATTACCTCAGTAAAAGCGTCCCTTCTGACTAACTCGCTTTCAAGTATGTTGTTTCTCCTCAGTAGCCTCACCTTTTCATAGGCTTTTTGAATTACGTTGGTCAGTTCATCCAAACGGCAGGGCTTGGTCAGATAGTCGTAAGCCCCGGTTTTCATGGATGATATTGCATTATCAATCGTGCCGTGCCCGGTCAGCATTACTATTTCTGTTGTAGGGCTCTGCTCCTTCAGGACTTTCAGTGTCTCTATACCATCTATACCGGGTAATTTTATATCCAGCAGGACTACGTCTGGTTTGTTTTCTTCGATTGTTTTAACCGCTTCTTCGCCACTGGAGGAGGTGCTCACGGAATGCCCCAGGAAACTCAGCTCTCTGCATATCATCTTTTTAAATATTTCATCATCATCTACTACCAGGATGGATATCTGTTCATTCATGAGAGAATCCCTTCCCCGAGACACACGCAATTTAACCTTAGCATGAACCAAAGCATTTATCTGTCCATGTGGGTCATGCCGCCGCTGTTAATGCCCGGGCAGGGATTAAGGGCGTTGGTTTGATTTTGATAATGAAGCTATTATACGCTATTGGTCAACAGATTTCAAAAGGTTAAGAGCGGCAGGAAGAGTTATCACGAATTTCGATCCTTCTGCTTCGACACTCTCTACGCTTATCTGACCTTGATGCTGTCTGACGATATTATGGCAAATCGATAACCCTAAACCGGTCCCTTTACCTTTTGCTTTGGTGGTAAAGAAGGGATCAAAAATTTTGCTCAGATCCTCCCTCTTTATGCCTGCGCCGGTATCCTTGAAAACTATGGATACTCTGCTATCTTCGGCTTCAGAGGTTACTGTAAGCGTTCCCCCCCCCTCCTCCATGGCTTGCAAAGCATTCAATGTCATATTCAAGAAGAGCTGTCTCAATTGTGTCTCATCGCCCTGGATCATGGGCAGTCCGTCGCTTAACTGTTTATATATCTCTATGTCCCTGGCGGCGGCTTCGTGAGCGATTAAAGAGATGGTTTCTTCCAGGGACCTATTAACATCCACGAAATCACGCTTAAAATCACTCTTGCGCGAGAGCAATAGCAGTCTTCCGATTATGTCCTTGCATTTTTTTAACTCGTTAACCGCAAGGTTCAAAAATCCTGAAAGTTCTTCCACTTTCTCCAATCCGTTATTTTGGTCGATCCTGTTCTTTAAGCCCTCTATAAATGTAGCTACGCTGGCCAAAGGATTGCTTATCTCATGAGATAGCCCGGAAGCCAGGACTCCCAAGGAAGTCAGCCTCTCGGAATGGATGAGCTGCGCTTCAAGCTGTTTTCTTGCGGTGATATCACGCAAGACTTCGATAACCTGGTAGACATGTCCTTCCTTGTCTCGTAGTGGGGAAGAGTGGATCTCGATGTGCCTTTCCTGTCCGCTGCCATGGCAATATGAGTGAATTACCTTAAAATACCTTCCTGTGCTAAACGTCTGGCTCACGGGGCAGGGGGACATGGGGTCATTGCATGGGGTTGACCGTCCGTGTGAAACAACATAGCATGAATTACCCTGAACCTCTTCCGGGCTGTATCCGAAGAGGGACTCGCAAGCCTTGTTAGCCAGTACTACCTTGAAATCGTTATCGACGACCATGACTCCGTCGTCCACGCTGTTTATAATATCTTCAAGGTATTCTCTCTGCATTGTGGAATCATTTATGTGGTCCTTAAGCGTCTTAGTCATATGGTTGAAATGGTGGGCCAGAGACCCTATTTCGTCCCTACCCTTCTCTTCTATAACCTGATCCAAGTCTCCTCCACCAATGATTTGGGCTATTTTTTCCAGATTTTTTATCCTTCGGGTCATTAGCCTGGTCAGCAGCACACTCACGGCCAGGATCATTCCGGCTATCATTGAAGCTATGAGCATGAACATGAAATTCAAGTTGGATGCAAGCAAGCCCCTTGCTCTTACAGTTGAAAAATCCATTATCAAAACGCCATTTATTTTATCCTTAGAATCATGGCAGCCACGACATTTAGGTTTGTTCATTATGGGAGTTACGCTTCGAAAAACTTCTTCGCCATCTTTCTCTTTGAAAATTATGGTCCGGCTCCTTTTATCGGGTGAATACTTGTGGCAGGCGACGCAGGAGGGATTCTCCCTGTCTATGACCTTTCCTATAAGCTGCGGGTCGGGCGATACCTTTATTTTGCCTCGCCTATTTAATATTAAAATCCTCTCCACCCCTTCTTCTTCTTTCAGATTTTGAACCATTTCCATGAGCAGATGCAGGTCTCTTGTCAACATTGCGTGTTCCAGGCTTGTTACGACCATCATGCTGAGGCTGGAAGCGGATTCCTGCAGTGTGTTGATCATCTGGCCTTCGTGGAATTTGGCAATTCGATAGCTAAATGCAGCGCCTACTACGAGAAGCACTGCAGTCACCCCGCAGACTATCTTGAAAGCCAATCTGTTGTAGATGGGGAATCGTTTGTCCTCTGGCATAGGACGGCCCCTGATATCATCTCGGTTTCTCGGGTTGTTATTCGGCCGGTGCGCCGAGATGTCGCGTGGTCATTACATCTTTCGAGCCGGGCCATGTTATTATAAAAAATCTATTATCAGACCAGGCATTTCCCAAGACGCTTGAAATATGAATACTATTATCGAATCGATTTACTTCCCTTTAAACGCAGGCTTTCTTTTCTCCAGGAAAGCCGTGACGGCCTCGTTCAAATCCTCTGAGAAGAGGAAAGCAGTGTTCCAGAGGGCCACGTAGTTCAGGCCGTCCTCGACGCTCTTGTCGGCGCCGTACTTGAGAACACTCCGAACACCCTTGACCGCCAGTGGCGAGTTCGCCGCTATTTCTCGGGCCAGTTCCCGAGCGGCTTTCATGGCTTCCTCCGGAGTATCATAGAGATCGTTAACCAGACCTATCTCTTTACATCTATCAGCGCCTATGTCCTTCCCCGTGTAGATGAGCTCGTTGAAGTGCCCTCTGGAGATAATCTCCGGCAGCCGCTGCAGCGTGCCCACATCGGCCACCATGGCCATCTTCGTCTCTCTCACCGAGAGCTTCAAGTCCTTCGAGGCCACCCTGATATCGCATGCGCTTGCCAGGTCCACGCCCCCACCTATGCACCATCCATGAAGCGCCACCACCACCGGCACGGGGCAGTCGGCGAGGCTCGAGATAGAACCCTGCAGTCTTTCGATATCCTTGAAAAACTGCATCCTCCGGCCGGCGCCCCCATCGCCTGCGTCCCCGATGGTATCAGACATGGCCTTGAGGTCAAGCCCCACGCAAAAGGCCGGACCTTCGGCGCACAAGGCGACGGCGCGCACGTCCTCATCCCCGCCTATCTCTTCCATGACCAGCGGCAACTGCTTCCAGAAAGCAGGCCCCATGGCGTTTCGCCTGGCGGGGCTGCAGAGCCAGACCGTTGCCATGTTACCTTCTTTTTCCCATCTAACAACGCGTTCCTCTTCGTTCATCTTTTACTCCCCTATCCCTTATGTTTATTGACCCGGTAGTCTTAATTTTGATAATTCACCTCTCTCTGAGGACATTTCGGTTTTATACCCAAAGATAATGAAATTCTACACAATTATAAACATTATTACTACAGTTTTGAGTTCGGGCGGTCAGAGATATTTTCAGATAGGCAGGCCTTTAAAACTTGTAATTCAGCGAGGCGGAGAAGATATGCGCTTCGTAATCACCTATTATCTCGTTAAGCGTGACCATGTTTGTGATTCCCGCCGGGAACAGTGCGGCCAGGCCTGCAGCCTGAAAATCCGTTTCGTCATATTTCTCGAATATGTACCGAACCTCGGCTGAAAGGTTCTTCAGGATGTTGTACCTGAGATATGTTTCGAGTTCCTGCAGCCTGTTCTTGAGCTCGGGTTGGGCCATGGGCACGCTCACCAGGAAGAAAGGTTCGGCGGGGTCACCCAGCGCTCGATTATCAGTTCGGCCCCGGCCGAAGGAGTTTGTGTAACTGAGCTCCATCTTGAATTTATCCTTTACTAACCAGGCCTCGGCGCCTAACATATAGGTGTCCACTCTGTCTTTGGTACGGCTTGTCCAGTCGTTGAGGGGGATATCTGTTAAACTCAATCCGGCGATTCGCAACCTCGACTTCATATAGTACTTGCGTCTCTCGTAGGTATAGTTTCCCCATAATGAAACCCTGTCGTGCGGCGTTAAGTTAAAGTCGATTCCTGTCGCATCTTCCTGTTCATGGAGCAGGCCGTAAGCCGAGCGCCGGTAATCGTCTTTGTTCAAATCATAAAATACCGAAAAACTCAGGATTTCCGTGGGGCTGATCTGAAGGAGGACCCTGGCCTTATCCCTGTCTCTCTCCGCCTGTTCGAACTTGCGCTGCCCCGGCAGGACTTTGGGGAAACCGAGCAGCGGGTCTTCAGTGAACGATGCTTCAACAGACCTTGCCGTGCTGTACTGGTCGAACCCACGCAATGAATGAGCATAGGATGCCCTCAACAGTATCCTTTTATAAGGCTTGATGTCGAGCTTTATACCATAAGTGTTTTCGCTGGTCTTCTTCGTCTCCCTGTACTTCCTGTCCCAGCCTTCCCATTCGTAAAAGAGTGTGGTGGTGAGTTTACCGCCGAACCTGTAAGCAGCACTTAAGTCTGCATTCTGTTTACGGTATTCCATGGGGAGGTTTATCCTGCTGTTCTTGAAAAGGATTAATGCATCCGTTGTCACGTACTCCCAGACATGGCTTTTTGCTCTGTTATTCAGATCATACAGTCTGTAGCCCGCCTTCATCGTCAGATTCCTTGCTGGACTCGTCACAACTTTAAGATTCAAGAGCAAGGGGTTCATCTCCCCGTTCAGGGAAGATGCAGGGAGGGCCCTGGTGGTTATGGCGGGATTAATGGTGTAGGGCAAAAAATCTTCATCCTGTGTCCACCAGCTATATGAGAAGGAGCCAAGAAAGCGTGTGGAATAGAAGGGCGGGCTGTAGGCGGCGTTAAAGCTGATGGATTGGGCCGCGTTGTCGGGGAAGAGCGCCAGCCTTCCGCGGGAGCTGTCTCCAACGGTGTCCACGTCGCTGAAGATGTTGTCCCATGACAGCGCATTATGCCTGTTATCGAAGACGGAAAGGTCGTACCCCAATTGGAGCTGGTAAGCCTTGGCGGCGTATTCTGTTTTTACTTCGAGGTTATGGGTTCTATAGTCTATGGGGGCAGGGAGTGTGATCATGTCCTGGAAGAACCTGGTGGTTCTCACGGGCGCCGTGCCGTCCCTGTCCTCCAGCCAGTATCTTACGCTTATTTGAGCTTGCGTGGTGGGATTATAGGTCATGGAAGTGGTCAACTTCTTCCTCTTGACGCCCAGTTCGATGGGCCTCGCTTCCTGCAGATGCGCGGATAGCGTTTTTTCATCCGCCCTGACATCCGCCTGAATCGAATTCGATATTATCAACTCCGCGCCGTTGGTGGTGAACAGTGTCCTGGCCTGATTGCTGAAAACGTGCGGTATCTCGTCCCACTCTATCTTGAGCCTGTATGTCCCGCGCCTTCCCAACGACAGAGAAATTTTCCGGTCGTCTCCGGTGATTTCCTTCAGGCGAAGCTCGTAGTAGTGGTTTCTCTCCTCGCTGTCCAGATATAGTTCCAGGGAATCCAGGTAGACGCCTTCCTCTATATCCCGATACTCATTGAACTTGGACGACAAATCCTCATCGCCTGCTATGCCTCGCACGCCGGGCTCCGCCTGGCCGCGATAATCGTACGAGCCAAGGCCACCGGCGAGTGCTTGCGCCATGTTCAGGGATACGAGGATAATGGCCGTCAGTAACACCATAAGGCATATTCCCGACAGGCCCTTTAGCCTCAGTTGTTTATCACGACTGAACCACTTCATCTGTGAAACCTCACCCCTGAGGGATGGTTCGAGCCGTGAATTTGCGTATGGCAATTCAGGCAGGCCCTGTTGAGAAAGAAACGGCTCTTCATGGTTTGCGGACTCGTATTATGTTCCGATTCTATGTGGCAGCCCTGGCAGAGCCTGGGTGGATTGATGTCCAGAAGTTTTTTGTATATTGAGCCGTGAGGGTTGTGGCAGTTGAGGCAGTTCTCCCTGACGGGAGGATGCTCCCAAAGGAAAGGGCCCCTCATCTCAGCATGGCATGTATAACACAGCTCGTTCACGGAACCGGCTTTAAGAAGTTTTTCCGTTACCGTTCCATGAGGGTTGTGGCAGTTCGTGCAGGTGATTTTCTTTTCCCTGACGGGCATATGGCTGGAGCGGTATATCCTGGCATTCTCCAGGATGTGGCACTGAAAACAGACGTCCATCACCTCGGCTTTTTTCAACTGGTTCGATGCTGATACCTTTTTCATCAAGGTGTGGCAATCCACGCAGCGGATGCCCCTGCCCTGATGGGCGCTTCCTTTCCAGAAAAGTTTGCCCCCTCTCAGGTGGCACTTCAGGCAGGCGGCATTCTGCTCATCCGCGCTCTCCGGGCCGTCCGGCCTGAAGCTCCTTATTCCCCCGACTCCTCGGCCTCCGCCGGCTTTGAAGTGGGCCTGTCCGGGGCCGTGGCACGCTTCGCAGCCCAGCGCCTGAACCTCGTTCCCTGGATCACGCAGGAGTTTTACGTGAGCAGTCATGGAGTAGGTGTGAGCTTCCATGGGGTGACAGGCCTGGCAGATTTGAGTGCCGGCGTAGCCTTCGCCCTGTTCGGCAGGCGAGGGAGCCGTTAGGGAGAGAAACAACAGCGCTATGGTCGCAGCAACTGCACCGACCTGAGCTCGACAAAAAGACGGCTTCATACCTTTCTCCACCCGGCTTGCCTCATTGACAGGATCATGGTCTTATACGTTATAACGTTTACATTTGCAAGCCGTCGGAGGAAGGGGTTTAATCACGCAAAAAGAGGGTGGCGGGCAGAGTTCACGCTCAACGGGTGGATACTAAACCGCCTTTGCGGAAAGGAAGAGGCTGTTTGCTCCGCCCGGTTGAGCTTCTTATTTGGACCGCAGGGTTCAGCCCGATAATCGCGCTTCAGGCAAGTCCCCAGAAGGGAACCGTTTTGCCCAATTCCTTTAAGATGGTTATCAACTCCCCGCGGTACTCCTTGAACTTTGAAACGTAGTCCTTATCCAGGCGGTTTCTCATCAGCCGCGAGCTGAACAGTTTTACGTAATCCGCCAGAGGCATGATGCCTTCTTTAGAATTGGTATCATAGTGTGGCCAGTTGCTAACGTGCTCTTCCCCACGGAAGAGGTTCATGGTGCTTCACGCGTAGGCCGAGTCTTCGCGCCACTTCATAAAGGGTACGTTGACGTGCCCCACTATACTCTCGGGATTCGCTGAGATGACCTTGCCGTCGTGCATCTCCACGACAACGGGCTCCCCGCAATCGAGGCAAGGTGTATCGATGCGCACGGTCTTACCCGGGAACAGCCAGCTGACCGCCAGCGATTCAAAACCTCACTGGCCGAACCACTTCTGTTCTCCGTCCACTGAAATCCTGTACTGCGTGGGGAGGTTGGAGAAGGGTGCAAAAGAAGCTATGTAGTCAGTCCCCGGCGCCAGCCACGCTCCGGGTATGCCGGCTGCTATAAGGTCGTGGAGCGTTTTACGCCCATCTTCAACCGGGATTCCCAGTTCGGCCGCTATCTCCGTGTAGTGAGGCGCAACTCCCGTTCCCACCATTCGCTTCATGCTGAAATGAAATGCCCTGTCGAGCGCTGTAGGTTCAGCCATGTTCATATCCCTCCTCTTTTAAAAATGGTTAAACTCTTATATGGCAGGGCTTAAATCAACTAAAATCATTTTGCTATTCCCTTGGATTTCAGAGCGGCCAGTACCTTCTCCGGGGTGATGGGCAGGCTCTTCAGCCTCACCCCAACGGCGTCATATATGGCGTTGGCTATGGCCGGAGCGGTGGGCACCAGGCCCGGTTCACCCACTCCTTTTGCTCCAAACGGCCCGTAAGGGTCGTCGCTCTCCACTATTATGGGCACTATGTTCGGCATATCCAGGGCGGAAGGTATCTTGTAATCGTTGGCGCTGCCGTTCGCCACCCGTCCATAATCCCAGATGATCTCTTCCATCAATCCGTAGCCGAGTCCCTGGGCCGCGCCGCCTTCTATCTGCCCTTCCACGGCGAGGGGATTTATGGCCCGGCCTACATCGTGCGCGGCTGCAAGCTTCAGCACCTTGACCTGGCCTGTCCCCGGATCGACCTCAACCTCCACTGCATGGCAGGCGAAAGTATATGTGGGACAGGGGTTTCCGTAGCCAGTAGTGGGGTCCGGAGGCTCGGAGATGGGGTCATCGTAGTAACCCCTCCCTGCCAGGGGCCTCCCTTTAACTTCATAAGAATACTTGACGGCGTCATCGAAGAGCATCCTGTTCTCGGGGTGTTTGCTGACAAAAACCGCCCCTTCTCTTATTTCCAAATCTTCCGGAGAAGCCTCCAGCCTTTCCGCTACCGCTTCCAGCAGCGCTTTTTTGGCTTCATAAGCCGCTTTGCGCACTGCGTTGCCTGCGATGAAGGTCTGCCGTGAGCCCCATAGCCCCAGGCAAGGCGGCGTGGCGTCGGTATCGCCCGCCACAACGTTGATATCATCCACCGATATCCCCAGCTCCTCCGCCGCTATCTGTGCCAGGGTGGTGTATGCGCCCTGCCCGTGGTCCGTGGAGCCTATGACCAGGTCCACCTTGCCACCCCAGTTGAGCTTGATGAAAGAATCCGAATAGTTGGTGTTCTGGCCGTAGAAATATTTCACGCCGCCTCCTCCATGAACCATGGAGGACAATCCGATGCCCCTGTTAGCAGGCAAACCATCTTTCTTCCGGTAACGGACCTCATCGGTAGCCTTCTCCAAGCACTCGCTCAGGCCGCAGGAGACGATCCGATGGCCGGCGGCGGTCGTCTGCCCGGGAATGTTGGCATTTATCAGACGCATCTCAAGAGGGTCGATTCCCAGTTGCTCCGCCATAATGTCCAGCTGCGATTCCATGGCGAAGTGCGCCTGTGGGCCGCCGTAACCCCGGAACGCTCCGCCCCACAGCTTGTTTGTATAAACCACGTATCCCTTGTAACGAACGTTGGGAACGGCGTAAAGCTGGCATATCTTGGCGCTGGCGTTTCCGGTAATGGCTATCCCATGGCCGTTGTAGGCCCCGTTATCTGTATATACGATGGCCTCTCTGGCGATGAGTTTTCCGTCTTTGCTGCATCCGCTCTTCAGCTTTATCTTCATGGGGTACCGGCAGCGGGAGGTCTCGAACTCCTCGCTCCTGGTGTTTATTATGCGCACCGAGCGCCCCGTTTTTATAGCCAGGATGGAAGAAATTATGTCGATGGCGTCTATGCCCATGCGGCTGCCGAAGCCCCCTCCAACGAACTTGTCTATCACCTTTATGTTGCTCACAGACATGTTCAGGGCCTGGGCGAGTTCATGACGCAGGGGGTGAGGTGTCTGAGTCGTTGACCAGACGGTGAGTTTGGAGCCGTCGTAGGCAGCCACGCATCCCCTAGGCTCCATGCAGAAATGGGCCACGGGTTGTGTTTCGAATTCGTCCTCGGATACGAGATGGGCTTCCCTGAACCCCTTCTCCACGTCGCCGAACTCCCTGGAGAAGCTTATGGCGATGTTCCTGTCCTCGGCATGAATGAGAGGGGCGCCGGGGGTCATCGCCTCCTCCATATCGAACAATGCGGGGAGTTCCTCGTATTCTACTCTTATTGATTCCAGCGCCTCCTCCGCTACATCCTCTGAAACGGCGGCCACGGCCGCCACCTCATCCCCGATGTATCTGACCCTGTCGTCCTGAAGAGGAAGTTTGTTAGCCCATTCAGGACTGATACAGAAAGGTTTCCGCGGCGTGTCGGCTGAGGTAATCACCGCTCTTACGCCAGGGAGCTTGCGAGCGGCGCTGGTATCTATTTGTAATATTCTGGCATGGGGGAAGGGGCTGCGTAATATCTTCCCATAGAGCATCCCGGCCAGCTTGACGTCGGAGATGAAGCGGGCCTCTCCCCTGACTTTCCTGGCGGCATCCACTCCGGGAATGGACTTTCCTATCACCGAATAGTCGCTCATCTT
>CAYVLI010000004.1:5709-8651 GCA_964452105.1 uncultured Nitrospinota bacterium | reverse complement strand
TGGCGGCATCCACTCCGGGAATGGACTTTCCTATCACCGAATAGTCGCTCATCTTTCCCCCTTCGATCCATGGTCAGGAATTATGGTAGCCTAGGTTTTCCCCTCGAGGAAGCTTGCGAAATCATCGGCCGTAAACCTTCGCTGACTATTATTTTACCTTTCAAGGCCATGAGAGCCCCTGCTATCAACCCTCTCCGTCTCAGTTGATCCGCCTCTTTCATGCCGGCGGAAAGGGCTTCTTCCACTTCTCTATCGCTTAGATTACCGACGCTCACGGTCACCCGCTGGCCCATTATGTCCGTGTCAGGGTCTATCTCTTCGGCCCGCGCCCTGATTATGTCGGGACTTTCCACGTTTACGGAGTTGGCGACGCAGGTGGCCGCCGCATCGGCTATTGCAGCATTGGGAGCCGCAATCATGACGGCCGAGGCGATCCCCTTTGTTAAGCTCCTCCCACCGACACCGCTGGTTGCCACGCCGCCTATGCCGCTGCAATCTTCCACGGACAGAAGATGGGAGAACTCTTTAAATGATAAATCCTCCTGAACACCTATCCGCGCTACGGCTCCTTCATGCAAACGCAGGGCTATATCTCCTCCGTTATTGACTATCACTCTTGATACTCGTTCCAGGGTGCATATGAAGTCCGCCACTTCGTCCGCCACAGTCCCCGCCACGGCAGCGAGAGGAGTCATGGATGGGTCGTTCATCCTCTGCACCGACTCTATCATCCGGTTTATCACGCGCGGAAGAGTCCGGTGACCGTTCACTGCCGAGATGCTGCTGGTGATAATCTCCTTGTTCTCCCCTAATTCCTCGAGCAGGTAGTAGGCCTTCTCCGCTCCGGCTAATGATAGATTTGCTACAGAGCGCTCCCCCTGCCAGACGCTTATACGCATCTGCATGGGCCCCACATCCAGGTAAACCGAGCCGTCGGAGAGTATGTTTGTAAAGTCTTTGACCTTCATATCAACCACGCGGCCCCTGAACATGTATGGCGAAACGCTCCTCCCGGCTGGGGGAGACGTAAACCGGCGGTGGGTTCCTTAGTACTTCCTGCAGCGGGCGAATAGCCTCGGTATAACCGCCGATGGATATGTAGTCTTCCAGCTTCATGGTGAACTCTATGGGCGCTATCATGGCAGGCATGACACCCATCCAGTAAAAAGAGCCGTTTTTAACCTTTTCCACGTCCACCAGGATGTCTATTCCACCACCTGGGAAGATGAAGGCAGGGGCTCCTCCCACGGTAAGCCTTGCCCGCCTGTCTTTTATGGCTTCGGTGAGCCTGATATGGCGCTGTTTTACTATGCCCGTCCGGGCGCTGCCTCCCGCCCCTGCGAAAAAGAGCGCAGAGACCCGGGCCGGTTCACATCCCGACCTGAGTTCTTCAACAGCTTTCTTTGCTTCGGGGGTCATGTCTATCTCTTCGAACCGGTCATTCTGGAAGCGATAAAGGGCGAACCTGCCTCCTGTGCAGTCTGTGAAAAAGATGGTCCAGCCCTCTTTTATTTGCCGGGGGTCATAGCTTTCTATTATCTGAACCGGGTCGTCGTAAATCGTGGCGCCGTAGCCGCTGCCTCCCTGGTGCGGAAATGACACGTGGCCGCAGGCAGAACGATGCCTCATCTTGATGCCGGTGACCGACTCGACCTCCCAGGGCTCCTGGCTGGCCGGTTTTCGGAGATAACCGGTGAGGTGCTGGTCGAGGACGATGACTTCATCGGCCGCATCCTTGAAGTATTCCGCGTTCAATTGACAGGCAGCGCCTCCGCATCCGATGCGTCTCCTTTCATCGGATACGCCGTCTATGACCGGTTTCCGCCCGACCTGTAACACCAGCTTGCTCCCTCCCTCTACTTCCAACTCCACGCTTTTACGATTTGCAACGTCGGCGCAGAGCCGGGCCACTCGCCAGCCCTCAGGGTGCGCCAGGGTTCTGACGCCGCCCAGTGAGATTACCTTGGAGCCGTACTGCTCGGTGGAAACCATTCCGGCCCGTTTACCCCTGTGTAAGACCCTGCTTCCCTCCTCGCCGATGTACCGGTCGGTATCTATTTTCACGTGCACTCCGCTGAAGGTAAAGGGGACTTCCGAGACACAGGTCACCACGTCCACCTCTTCCACCTTATCCTGAACTATGAAGGGTGCGGGCGGATTTCTGGTAGTGGTGCAGGCGCCGATGCCCGTGAGCAGGGGTTTTCGGATGGAAGGGTCATACCCTTGAGAAGCGGTATCTTCCACTTCGGCGTAAGTCGCAAGTGGCGTTTCCCGCACCAGCCGACCTTCCATGTTGAGATACCGCCGGCAAGCGCCCATCCGCTCCGGCTTAATCGTGCACCTGACGGGGCAGCAAAAGCACTCTGCCGCGCCTTCCGCTTTCGTTCCATCGGTTGCCTTGATGGCGTCCACCGGGCATGCCTCCGACGCCACGCACTGGCGGCATTCGACGCACTCTTCGGAGATTATTATATTGCCGTCATCCTGAGAGATGGCGTCCTTGAAGCAGTTAGGTATGCATTCGCCGCATAGAGTACAAAGAGCCTGGTCGATAATCATGAGACCCCTCCAATACAGAACTAAGAATAGCTCAGCCAGGGGCGAAGCCCGGCGCCTGGTCGGCTATAATTTTCAGAGGACTTGCTCCCTTTGGCATCCGACCCCATATTAACAGATTCTGAGGGACTCTTAAGAAAAATTTGCTTAATGTTGTTAATGATATAGATTAGTATTTTACCATGGACAGCGGATGTAGGCGATAAAGCAGGCCGAAATCCTTTACTCCGTAGCAAGGGACTAAAATATTCAGTGTCCTGATGAAGCGGATATGGCTTCTACAAAAGCGCTTCGATGTGTAATAGTTTAAGAAGAGATGGGCTGATCCGACTCTCAATAATTTAAGATTAATTTTATCTTATTATTATGTATTTTAGTCCACATAT
>CAYVLI010000004.1:0-5609 GCA_964452105.1 uncultured Nitrospinota bacterium | reverse complement strand
TCTCAATAATTTAAGATTAATTTTATCTTATTATTATGTATTTTAGTCCACATATTTATGCACGACTTAAATTTTTGTGAGTCGTAATGTTACCCATTCCCGGGATATCAAAGTGGTTAAAGATATGGACTATTCAGATATTTTTGGTAAAATGTTTCAGGAGCTTTTCTAAAACAATTTAAGACAGTTTTAAATTGATTTTATACACAATTTGGTCGATGAGATTTTTTAAATCATAGCATAAAGCGGCCTTTATATATTAAACATACAACGCTATTCTAATTCGAAATGAGATAATTAAAAAATTATAGGCCGGTATATTATTGTATTTATTGGCAAAAAAAGGCCATGGCTTACATGGATATCCATAAATTACAAAACATTTTCCTTGTATAATATTTTACATACTCGATGGCACACAAAACAATAATTCTATGCGTTTTTGAGGAAGAATACCTGTAAGAAATAGGTGGATATTATTACTCCGCTATTCATTTTATTTATAAAGCATAAAAAACTTGTATTTTCCTATTGACTTCACTGAAACAAAGATTAATCTTTGTGCTAGCTAGGATGTATGTTAAAATTTTATCACGAATTTATTGAGGAAAAACATACCATAATCGCATATATCTCGACCGCTGGAATAGAACGTTTAGATAATGCCTTTAATATCCAGCCTGAGGGGGTAAATATTAAAGCGGGTAGTCAGTTCCTCAAGCTTTCAAATGGATTAACATATTTGATACAGGAGGATACAGGTATAGGCGAAAGGGTTTTGAAATCGAGGAGTCGCCGGTTGCGTTCGTCTTTGCTGATAATCGACAATGGCATGGCCGGATAGTTGCTTACCTGGTCTTCTATAGGTATTTTTCTCGAGGAGAGGACGAGAAATTATATATGAATATCGCCAACACAGCGACTAAAAGAGACAACCTTAACGGTAATAGACGGCCGCAAAGGACAAAACAGCACCTAAGCAATGTTATAATCGTAGGTGTCAATAAGCGGTCCTTTTCCCTCGCACATAAAATCCTCGAAAATCCCAAACTGAGTCTGAATTTGCTGGGTTTCGTGGATGAGATGACTTGGATTAATGATGGACCCTCCCTGGCGCCGTTCGACATAAAGGTTTTAGGCGGGCTGGAAGATTTCCAGGGAATCCTCGAAGAAAACGTCGTCGATAAAGTATTCATCACTCTGCCAATAAGGTCATATTACCTCCAGATACACCGAATTCTGGAGATTTGCGAAACCATCGGTGTCGAAGTAAGCATACCTCCCGACCTGTTTTCGCTGAACAATGCCAAGGTAGGTGTTTGCAAATTAGACGGCATCCCTCACATCTCATTCCACAGCTTCCCGGCCAGCAAGCGGAAAAACATACTTAAAAGGCTGATCGATGTCGCCCTTTCATCGACGCTATTGATGTTTGTCTCCCCCCTCTTGCTGTTCATAATGCTCCTGATTAAACTCACCTCCAGAGGCCCGGTCTTTTACCAGCAGGAGCGTGCAGGCTACCATAACAGGGTCTTTAAAATGCTGAAGTTCAGGTCCATGGTGAAAGGCGCCGAAGATATTAAAAACGATCTGTTACACTTGAATGAGATGGAAGGGCCGGTATTCAAGATCCGGGAAGATCCCCGCATTACCCCTCTCGGAAAAGTTCTCAGGAAGTTAAGCCTGGATGAGCTGCCACAATTGATAAACGTGCTTAAGGGCGACATGAGCCTTGTGGGGCCGAGACCCGCTATTCCCGAAGAGGTCAATCAATATGACCCCTGGCAAAGGAGAAGGCAGAGCATGAAACCCGGCATCACTTGCTACTGGCAGGTCTCGGGAAGGAACCAGATACCCTTCAAGGAATGGATGAAGCTGGACTTGAAATATATCGACAACTGGTCTTTCAAGCAAGACCTCATGATGCTGCTAAAGACCATTCCTGCCATTAGAAACGGGCACGGAGCTTCTTGAGGCTTGTTTAAGGGAACTTTCCGGGAGATATCGCAGGATGAGAGTAACCTTTGTCTATCCTGATTTTCTTGACACCGCCTCTGGGTTTAAAGGAGCATTCTACACCGGGATAGGCCATCTGTCATCATATCTTAAACGAGAAGGGCACCAAACAAAGCTCGTCCAGGTTAACCGGGCGGATTTGGAGCGCGATGAGTTTTTGTCAAGACTGCTTGAGACCGACCCCCATCTGATAGCTTTCTCCAGCACCACCAACATGTTCCCCAGCGCCAGGAAGCTGATAAGCTGGATTCGCCAGGAAGGATGCAGCCTGCCCATAATCTGCGGCGGTGTGCATCCCACCCTGAGCGCAGAGGAAGCACTGGCCGCGCCGGGTCTGGACATGGTCTGTGTTGGTGAGGGGGAGGAAGCTCTGGCTGAGCTATGCGCCAGGCTTGAGGAGGGGAAAGACTACGCAGATATACAGAACATCTGGGTGAAAGTGGGGGATAAGATTCGCAGAAACCCCCTCAGACCGCTTATTCAGGACCTCGATTCACTCCCCTTCCCCGATCGGGAGATTTACGATTACCCCAACCTGTACCTGGAAAAAAAAGGTGTAGCTGTGTTCATGGTCTCCCGTGGATGCCCTTTCAGCTGTACCTACTGCAGCAACAAGGGATTAAGGGAAAGATACAAGGGAAAGGGCAAGTATTTAAGGTTCAGGAGCCCCGGAAACATAGTGACTGAAATCAAGGAAGTAGTGCATCGCTACCCTTTCATCAAATCCCTTTCATTCGACGATAACATATTCTTTCTCAGAAAGGATTTCGCCGAGGAATTTGCAGCCATTTATCCCCGGGAGGTAGGCCTACCGTTCAATTGCAACATGCACCCCCTCTATTGCAACAACGGAATGGTGAGGCTCTTGAAGAAGGCTGGCTGTCAGGAGGTGAAAATCGGTCTGGAGAGCGGGAACGAACAAATCAGGAAAGATACGCTGAACCGCGACCTCTCCCAGGAGCTAATGATCAAAGCTTTTAAAACCTGCAAGGAGGAAGGAATAAAGCTTCTTTCCTTCAACATGTTAGGATTGCCGGGGGAGACGACCGCTACCATCCTGGATACCATCAAGCTCAACGCACAGGTGGGAAGCAACGATATACAGCACACCATATTCCACCCCTATCCGGGTACGGAGCTCTACGAATTCTGCAAAAACAATAATATGATCAGCAGCAGAGAGGTCTCCAATTATTACGCCGACTCTGTTTTAGAGTTAAATACTATAAGCAGAGAAGAAATCATGACGTTCCACAAGTATTTTCACCGCCTGGTCGAGGTATATCGAGCATTGTACAAGTTCCCCAAACCCTTATCTAATGTATGCATCAGAATCCTGGATGGCGTGCTCTCCTCTAAGAAAGGAGCCAGGGCCCTGGACTTGGGAAGAGCTTTCGTTCATCCTCTAAGGGTGGCCATTTCATCACTGTACAATGCGTTTATTAGCGAAAGCAAAAGAGAAGGGTCACAGAGAACAGGCGGGAGCGACTTCCTGCAGCCGGAGGAAGCCGACCTGGGGAGAAGAACCTGATGTCATTGAGAGTGCTGTTTATATATACAGATTTTTATGACAACTACCCCGGATATGCCGGAGGTTTTTACACAGGAATAGGCTATGTCTCAAGCGCGCTGAAACGAGAAGGACATCAAACAGACCTCATACATATAAAGAAGCCCGAGCTGGACCGCGAGGAGTTCATAACCGGTTTAAAGGAGAATGACCCTCACCTTATAGCTTTTACTTCCACCACAAACATGTTTCCAAGCGTAGTGAAGTTTACTAAATGGATCCGCGAGGCGGGGTGCGATTTACCTATTATTTGTGGAGGAGTGCACCCCACGCTAAGCGCGGAAGAAACGCTTTCCACCCCCGGGATAGACATGGTCTGTCTGGGTGAGGGAGAAGAGGCTCTTGCGGAGCTGTGCGGACGCCTGGAAGAAGGACGAGACTATTCAAACATAGATAATATATGGGTAAAAGCAAGAGGCCGGGGTGAGGTCAAGAAGAACCCCATCAGGCCCATCGTTCATAACTTGGATTCCCTCCCCTTTCCCGACAGAGAAATCTACGATTACCCGAATTTAACCCAGGAAAGCAAAGGAATCGGAGTTTTTATGGCTTCTCGAGGCTGCCCTTACAGCTGCACTTACTGTAGCAACGAGGCCCTGAGGAACATATGTGGAGATAAGAGAAACTACTTGAGATTTAGAAGCGCCGGAAACATGGTGGCCGAAATAAAAGAGGTAACAAAGCGCTATCCATTTATAAAATATGTCTTTTTTGATGACAACATTTTTTTCCTGAAGAAGGATTTCGCCAGGGAATTTACTGCAATTTACCCCGGGGAAGTGGGCCTGCCTTTCGGTTGCAATATGCATCCCAACGGGTGCAACAAGGATATGGTGCGGCTGTTGAGAGAGGCCGGTTGCAAGGAGGTGAAGATAGGCCTGGAGAGCGGAAACGAAAATGTAAGGAAAGAAGTGCTTAATCGAAACCTGTCCCAGGAGGTCATGATAAACGCATTTAGGACCTGTAAAGAAGAAGGAATAAAGGTGATATCCTTCAATATGGTGGGATTACCCGAAGAGACTCCTGAGACAATTCTGGACACCATCAAACTCAATGCACTGGTGAAAAGCGATGAGACCCAATGCTCCATCTTCCAGCCCTATCCGGGCACGAAGCTTTTCCAGGTTTGCGACGAAGGAGGCATGATCAGCGGAAGGGAGTCCACCGATTTCTTCTTCAGCTCCACCCTGAACCACCAAAAGTTAAGCCAAAAACAATTAATAATGTTCAGCCGCTACTTTCACAAACTGGTTCACCTCTACATGTTAAACTATTCGCTTCCCAGGCACATCTCCAGGCTTGGAGAGATACTCCTGGACAAGATACTCATTTTCAGATACACGCCCGAAATAAGCAGGGCGATTAAATACGTAAGCCATTATTTTAAAGAGATATTATCAGACAGGAAATCTCGAATCAGTGCAAAAAAGGTAGAGGAAAACACGTGAGAATACTCGTCCTTTCAAGCCTTTTCCCCTACCCGTTGAAATCGGGGGGGCATGTGAGGATTTTCAACCTTATTAAAGGGTTGTCTGAGAAAAACAGGGTCTCCTTGCTGTCCCTGATTACCCGGGATGAGATTAGCTACGTCCGTCACATGGAAAAATATTGCGAGAGGGTCGATACAGTCCCTGTGGAATACAACATGAATTTACGTTCAAAACTGAGGGCTCTATTCGACCCCGCTCAATTCACCAGGGTAAGGGGGAGACTTTCCATGTTGTCGCGGGGAATGCCCCTTACGGTGGCCAGGAGCTATTTCCCGGAATTCGAGGCGAAGCTGAGAGAATTACTCGATTGTGAGAGCTACGACATCATCCAGGTGGAGTTCTCACACATGGCCGAGTACATCCGGCGTAACCTGCGCAGGATAGATAAAGCACGCATAATGCTCGATGAGATAGAAATAGGGTATGGCACCCTCGAACGTTTCACCAGCGTCTCCCGCGGGTTAAAGAAAATATTCTACCTGCAAGAGTGCAGGAAAATGAAAAAATACGAAAAGAGGGCATGGCGGCTATTT
>CAYVLI010000003.1:29544-31676 GCA_964452105.1 uncultured Nitrospinota bacterium | reverse complement strand
CGCTTCTCGTCGATATAGGCATCTTTAGCCAGCCCGCTGCTGACCTTCTCCTCGAAGTATCGCCGGGGCAGCGTGTCGTCTTTGCGTCCCAGGCCCAGCTTGTTGATGAACAGGCGCTCCGTAGTATATATGCGCTCCCCGATTTCCATGAGCTCCCCCGGTGTTATGTCATCCCATCCTGAAGAGAGTCGGAGTAAATCACAAAACTCTTCCCATTTGGGAGCATTCGGGCTGTTGAACACGGTCTGGAACTTACACGTACCCAGGGCATCCACTATGGCGTAAAGAAGCTCATGCCACCATATCATTCGCGCCTTTCCGTCGTAAGAGGTGTAGTCGGTGGAAACATAGCCGCCGTAAAGTTTGTTGATGAAATCCTGGGGCAGATCGAACAGGTCCACCCCCGGCCGGCTGCGCAGGTGGTCGCTGCCCCTGGTGGCCACCGCCAAACCCAGGGCGAAGCTTTTCACCGCGCGTTCGTCTGTGCCGCCACAGGGGATGTTTTTGATAGTCATCAGATATTTTTCAGAATCTTTACCTATCATCTCTCTGGCGAAGGTCCCCTCGGCCAGGGTGTTTCCGAAGCCGCGACGATTCGCGATATCCTCTATGAGCCTTATCATGGAGTCCGGTGCGCCCCACTCCAGCGGGAACCCTACATCTTTTTCGGTGATGATGCCGCGTTGGTAAAGCTCTGTGGCCCAGCCCATGTAAGTGCCTGTGGAAGACAGGTCGAGGCCCAGCCTGTTGCACAGGTCGCTGGCGTACATCACAGATTCCAGGTCGGTGTTTCCCATGTTGGCGCCGAAAGCGCCGATGGCGCCGTACTCGGGGCCGACGCCTCTGGTTCCGGCATATTTCCCCTCGCTTATATGATGCCGGTGGCGGCAATGGACTATGCAGCCGTAGCAGGCAGCCATGCCTTCCGAGTAGCGCTCCAGGTTTTCCGCCTCCAGGCTTCGTCCTTCTTCACCCAGGCCGTTATCCTGATGGTTGCGCACGCTGAGCAGGCCGGTGCGGTTACCGAACTTGAATAGGAGGGGAGTTCCCTGAACGCTCAGAGCCTCGATCCATTTCTTTTTCTTCAGGTCGTCGCACGCAGATTTGAAATGTGCGAGCATCTTTAGGGGTTTGGCAACCCGGATGTCCAGGGCCCCCCGGGCGACAATCGCCTTGAGGTTCTTTGAGCCCATGACCGCCCCCAGGCCGCCCCGCCCGGCGGAGCTCTTCTGATCCGAGATGATGTGAGCGAACTTGACCAGGTTCTCGCCAGCGACCCCGATGACCGCCGACTTTACGTTCTTGTCCCCCAGCTCTTCCTGCAGGGCCGATTGTGTCCGAAAGGTATCCAGGCCCCACAGGTGTGCGGCGTCGCGGATTTCCACCTTCCCATCATTAACGAAGAGATAAACAGGTGAGCCGCTCTTGCCTGTTACCACGAGGTGGTCGAAACCAGCGAACCTGAGCTCGGCGCCGATGTCTCCTCCCATATTGGAGTCCCCCAGGTAGCCTGAAAGGGGAGAGCGTGCGGAGATGTTCATGCGGCCGGTGCCGTATCCCGGCGTGGCCGTAAGCAGACCAGCGCCGAAGATGAGAGGGTTATTCTCTCCAAGAGGGTCTGTATCCCCGCCCACCAGCCTGTTCAGGAGGTACATGTTGATGCCTCGTCCGCCAAGATATTTTCTGCGCAGGTCTTCGCTTATCCCTTCGTATTCGATCCTGTTTTGTGAGAGGTCCACGTAGGCGATTTTTCTGCTGAGCATTTGCGATGCCCCCTTTGGATGGTGCGATGTATATGGTGCTATCGCGCAGGAGTGGTCTTATTCAGAGGCGCCGTACTTCTCGCGCAGCACCTTTCGCAGAACCTTACCGCTCGGGTTTCTGGGTAGCTCGTCGGCGAAAAAGACCTTCTTGGGCTTCTTATAGCGGGCCAGGCTGTTTCGACATATATCAATGATTTCCTCCTCCGTGACCGTCCTTCCCTCCCTGGGCACCACCACGGCGGCGACCATCTCGCCCCAGGTGTCGTCGGGAAGTCCTATTACGGCGGCATCCAGCACGGCGGGGTGGTTGTAAATTACGTTCTCCACCTCGTTGGGGTATATGTTCTCCGCGCCGCTTATTATCATGTC
>CAYVLI010000003.1:14031-29444 GCA_964452105.1 uncultured Nitrospinota bacterium | reverse complement strand
CAGGTTTCCGTCATCCCGTAACCCTGGGAGAAGATGTTTCCGAAGCGCTTGATGCCTTTTCTGAGCACATTTTCCGGAATCGGTGAAGCGCCGTAACGGATGGTGCGCAGGCTGCTGGTATCGTAATCCTCGTTTCCCGGGTACTCCAGGATAAAGTTTATCATGGTGGGAGCGAGGGAGATGCCTGTCACACCTTGATTCTGGATGGTTTCCAGTATGGCCCGGGGGTCGAAGTTGGGAGCGATGACGATTTTAGAGCCCCTGTGAAGGAACACCAGAGCCGTGTAGCTGGCCATGTGGCAGAGTGGGAATACGTTAAGGAAGACGTCCTCGGGGCTGGTTTCGAGTTCCAGCATCGTGGCATGCACCCCTGCAACCAGGCTCTTGTGCGTGCACATGACTCCTTTTGGAAACCCTGTCGTCCCGCTGGTGTACATCAACCAGGCGAGGTCCGTGTCCTTCAGGTCGAGCCCGGGGCTGGAATCCGATGCATCAGCCAGCATTTTTTCGTAATTTAGCATCCCCGATGAAGCTTCTCCGATGCAGATGTAGTGCTCTACAGTTTCGAGCGAACCGCGTATGCTTTCTACGGCCTCCAGGAAGTTGCCGCCCACAATCAGCGCTTTGGCTTCGGCATGATTCATTATTCCGGCCATCTCTCCGGGGCTCAGGCGGTAGTTGATGTGATTGAGAACCATACCTGCTTGCGGTATGCCGAAGTAGGCTTCGAAGTATTGGTGGGAGTTCTCCTGGAGGACGGCTACCCTGTCTCCCCTCTGGCAGAGCTCCAACAGCGCGTTCGCCAGCCGGTTGATTCTCGCGTAAAACTCCCTGAAGGTAAGGCTAACGTCCCCGCAGACCACCGCCGTCTTGTCCGGCCGCTTCAGGACATTCAGATAGACTATATCGCTCAGAAGCATTCCGTTTCCCCCTTAACAGCCTGATTATTTTCCCTGACCCTTCCCTATAAGTGTCCGGCGCCCTCAACTGCAATTCCCGTTCAAACCGTAGAATTGTGAAAAATAGAACTTTTCAGATTATACCATCCGACCTTAATTCCTCTATTTTATTCTGCTCGTATCCAAGCAACCCCTTCAGTATTTCTTCGCTGTGCTGCCCTCTGGCAGGCGGCGGTTTGTATTGCGGCGGTGTATCGCTCATCTTCAGGGGATTCCCCGGGACCTTTATCTTACCGCCCAGCGGGTGTTCCATCTCCACCACCATATCCCTGTCCAGCACCTGTGGATCCTGAAGAGCTTCGGCGACGGTGTTAACGGGGCCGCAGGGTATGCCCGCTTCGACTATGAGCTCCATCCACTCCGCCACCGTCTTCTCTGCTATGATGGGCGATACTATGTCCAGGAGCTCCTGCTTGTGCTGGTAGCGAGCCTTCATGTCCTTGAAGCGCGGATCATCGGCGAGCTCGGGTCTCCCTATCACTCCGCTGAAGATGTTCCAGAATTTGTCCGTCCCGGCGAGGATGTATATGTAATCGTCCCTGGCCATGAAAATCTGCATGGGCGCCTGAGAGGGGTGGCCTGAGAAGGGGACCTTGCCGGGGACTTCGCCGCTGGCCAGGTATCCTGCACCGACGTATGAGAGGAAGGATATCTGGGTATCCAGCAGGCTTATGTCAACGAACTGGCCTTTACCGGTTTTCTCCCTGGCCATCACGGCGGCGAGGATGCCGATGACGGCGTACATTCCCGTGCCGTGATCGATTACCGACAGCCCCGATTTCGCCGGGGGCGCGCCCGGTTCCCCGGTGAGGCTCATCATCCCGCCGACCCCCTGCATGATGTAGTCGTATCCGGGCCGGTTCCTGTATGGGCCTGTCTGGCCGTAGCCGGAGAGGGAGCAGCAGATGATTCTGGGGTTCAGCCCGCTCAGCGTTTCATAATCCAGTTTCAGGCGCTCCATCACGCCGGGCCGGAAATTATCGAAGACGACATCGGATACCTTTGCCAGATCGTAGAAGACATTCCTGCCTGCTTCCTGCTTCAAGTCCAGGATAAGGCTCTTCTTGCTCCTGTTGAGGCTGAGGAAATAGGTGCTGTCTCCATGGACGAAGTGAGGCGGGATGCCCCTGGTGTGGCAGCCTCCGGGTTGTTCGATCTTGATTATTTCGGCGCCCAGGTCGCCCATTATCATTGCGCCGTAAGGGCCCGCCAGTGTCTGAGTCAAATCCAGTACACGTATGTTTGACAATGCACCATCCATCAGGACTCTCCTGTTCATTTTATTATCGAAAGCAACAATTTCTGTAGAGCCTGGATAGGCTTCAATACCAAAGTTTCGGCCAACCGATAAATCTTCCTTTTTATGCGTAGTTACTATATAAAGGGTAAAATTAAACCAAAAGAGTTTTTTGTTTGATTTATTACGGATTCTATGTTAAAAAAATAGTGCTTTAATTTTGGCTCCTTTTGGAATTTATTCCTGCCTCTTTCAGTTAATGTAGAGTATCTCTTTGTTATCGCGGCATTCCCTGAGAATTCGAGAAAGAAACTAATTGCGGGATTTTACCGCACTTGATTTTTAAGTAGTTGTGAAATAAGAATTATAATGAAAGCCGAGGTTGAGAACAAGGAAAGATAATAAATTTTTTTGTCCAAAAACAGTTCAACTAAATTAACTCTTGTAAAAATTACGGCCCGTGATAAACCCATGCTCTTCCAGTTTTCTACAGTTCTGATTTTTGCCATAGTGGGCATTGCCTTTGCCGCCATGGTGCTGGCCATGTCCAGGATGGTGCGCCCCGAGGTCGAGGAGGTTGACAAGCTCTCCACTTACGAATGCGGCGAGCGCCCCGTGGGGACTTCCTGGATAAGCTTCAATATAAGGTTCTATGTGGTTGCCCTGGTGTTTCTCATCTTCGACGTGGAAGTGGTCATGATCTACCCCGTGGCGACGGTTTTCAAGGACTGGATAAACACCGGAGCCGGCTTGCTGGCTTTCGTAGAAATAATAATCTTCGTGGCGATCCTGCTTGTCGGTCTGGCTTATGTTTGGGCCAAGGGAGACCTGGAGTGGGTGAAACAGGTAATCGGAGAAGAATGACAGATGCGTAAACTCGTTCAAGAGATGCCCGGTAACGTCATCTTTACCAAAGCCGACCAATTCCTTAACTGGGGGCGGTACTCATCGCTGTGGTACCTGGTATTCGGTTTGGCCTGCTGCGGAATCGAGCTGATGCAGACCGGCGGCCCCAGGGCGGACCTGGATAGATTCGGCGCCATGCCCCGGGCCACCCCCAGGCAGGCCGACCTGATGATAGTGGCCGGCACTCTGACTTATAAGATGGCTTCTCGTATAAAACTCCTCTACCATCAGATGCCGGAGCCCAAGTACGTCATATCCATGGGGAGCTGCGCCAACTGTGGAGGGCTTTTTCAGCTCGCTTATTCCGTGGTCAAGGGCGTGGACCTGGTCATACCGGTGGATATCTACGTCCCCGGCTGTCCGCCTCGCCCCGAAGCGTTGACGCAGGGTATAAACAAGCTACAGGAGTTGATAAAGAAAGAGAAATATCTGGTAAAGGACGAAAACAGGAAGAAAAAATTCTGAGGTGTTGAAGAGAGCGTGGAGACTGAAGCTGTTTACCATAAACTGAAAACTCGGTTTGGGGACTCCGTGGCCGAGTTGAAAGAAGGGAATGGCGACCCCTATGTTATAGTGGAGAGTTCCCGGGTGGCTGACATAGCAGTGTACCTGAAAGAGGACCGGGAACTGAGCTTCGATTCATTGATGTGCCTGAGCGCCGTAGACTACGGCGAAAGATTTTCAGTGGTCTATCACCTCCATTCACTGAGGCATGGGCATCGACTGGTGCTCAAGGCGTACCTGGGAAGGGAAGACCCCCGTCTGCCATCGGTGCAATCGGTCTGGAAGGCCGCCAACTGGCATGAAAGAGAAGCCTACGATTTGATGGGCGTAATTTTTGAGGGTCACCCGGACCTGAGGCGGATTTTGCTCCCTGAAGACTGGCCTGGACATCCCCTGCGCAAAGACTACGTTTTCCCTGAAGAATACGACGGCATCCCCTGTGTTCGGGAATAGGGGGAATCCGTTTAACTGCTGCTGAAAAGATATGCCGGAATTTGAAACAGAAGAGATGGTCCTGAACATGGGACCGCAGCATCCCAGCACCCACGGCGTCATACGATTCATCGTGAACACCGACGGTGAGGTGATTCGCGTGGCCAGGCCCGACGTGGGCTACCTCCACCGCAGCATAGAAAAGATAGCCGAGACGCTGAAGTATCCCCAGTTCATGCCCTATACGGACAGGATAGATTACCTGGCGGCCATGAACTGTAACATGGGCTATGCCATGACGGTGGAGAAGCTTGCGGGCATAGAGGCGCCGCCTCGCGCCGAATACATCCGGGTCATCGCTGCGGAGCTGAACCGCATAGCCAGCCACCTCATAGCAGTGGGTACTTTAGGGATGGACATGGGCGCCGTTACCCCCTTCACCCATGCTATCCGGGAAAGAGAAACCATAAACGACCTGATGGAAGCTCTTTGCGGGGCCAGGCTGACCTTTAACTTCGTGCGCATCGGCGGCGTGGCAAAGGACCTTCCTGCGGGCTTTGCGGAGAAAACCATCGAATTCCTGGACCATTTCGTGCCGGTGGTGGACGAATATAACCGGCTTATTTCCTACAACGAAATTTTCGTGAAGCGCCTGGCGAACGTAGCCGTCATCAGCGCTCAAGAGGCCGTTGACTACGGGCTGGTGGGGCCTAACCTGCGCGCTTCGGGCGTGAACTGGGACCTGCGAAGGAACGAGTCCTACTCCATTTACCCGGAGCTGGAGTTCGATGTGATCCTGGGCAGGGGCGAAAAGGGGAAACTGGGGGACTGCTTCGACCGCTACATAGCCCGCATAAAGGAAATGTTGGAGAGCGCCAGTATCGTCAGGCAGTGCCTGGCAAAGATACCCGACGGGCCGGTGCAGACCAAACTTCCCGCCACGCTCAAGGTTCCGGAAGGCGAAGCCTACGTGAGGACCGAGAGCGTACGTGGTGAGCTGGGCTACTACATCGTAAGCGACGGTTCGGATAAGCCATACCGTCTGAAGATAAGGACCGGCTCCTTCTCGGCCATGAGCATAGTGGAGAATGTCAGCAAGGGTCTGATGATTGCAGATCTGGTGGCGCTCATCGGGAGCCTCGATGTGATCGCCCCCGAGATAGACAGGTAGTGCATGACACGCTGCGCCGTTGCGATGTATGAGAGGAAACGATAATTGCATTCTTTCGCCGACTGGATAATCGAAAACCTGAAGTTCATGCAGGCCATACCGCCGGCATACGTTTACCTCATCATCATAGTGGTGGTGACCGGGCTGCTGCTGATGCTTTTCGTGGCGCCGGTGGCGGGCATTCTCGTTTACGTTGAGCGCAGGGTGGCCGGTAAGATGCAGTCGAGGATAGGTCCTAACCGGGTGGGGCCGCAGGGTATTCTGCAGTTCGTGGCCGATGGGATTAAGCTCCTCCTCAAAGAGGACATTATACCCGCGGCGGCGGACCGCAAACTGTTCAAACTCGCCCCTTACATCGTATTCGTGGGCAGTTTCATGGCCTTTGCGGCCCTGCCTTTCAGTCAGAAGCTAATCGCGGCAGACCTCAATGTAGGTATCCTGTACATCTTCGCCGTATCGTCCATGGTAGTGGTGGGTATCATCATGTCCGGCTGGGCCTCCAACAACAAGTGGGCTTTGCTGGGAGGGATGAGGTCCGCGGCACAGATCATAAGCTACGAAGTCCCCCAGTGTCTTTCGGTCCTGGCCATCATATTGCTGACCGGGACGCTCAGTATGCAGGGAATGATAAAGGCCCAGGGTTGGGCGCCTCAGCATTGGTTCCTGTTTCACAACCCCTTTGCATTTATCGCCTTCTTCATCTATTTCATCTCCGCCGTGGCGGAGTGCAACAGGGTCCCCTTCGACATACCCGAGGCAGAATCGGAGCTTGTGTCGGGCTACAACACCGAGTACAGCGGATTCCGATTCGGTCTCTTTTTCCTGGCCGAGTTCGCCAACGTCTATCTCATCAGCGCCGTGGCCGTGACCTTATTCCTGGGGGGCTGGCAGACCCCATTTAATATTCCCACCGCCATATGGGGGCTTCTCCCCTCCGCCGTGAATATTGCGGGCCTCATAACTTTTCTCGTTAAGGCATTCGTCCTTGTTTTTGTTATCATGTGGCTCAGGTGGACGCTGCCCAGGCTGAGGGTGGACCAGTTAATGACGGTCAGCTGGAAGTATTTGACACCCATCGCCTTTTTCAACCTGGTGGGCACTGCCGCATGGATGCTGGCCTGGCATGAGAGGGGCATAGCACGGCTTATCACGGGATGAGAAGCGGACAATTTTTGCACGAAACATTTGTACAGGAGCGTTACATTTAATGAATGGGAGCGATTCTTGTAATCGCCTGATGATGAATGTTTTCCGGTTAGAACGAAAATCGGTCTGAAGAGAAAAACGCATGGGACGCTATTTCATTAATATATGGGAGGCTATATTGACCATAGCCAAGGGGATGGGGGTGACCTTCGTCCATTTCACCCCCGCCAGGAAGTCCATAACCGTCCAGTATCCTGACAGGACGCCATTGCCCGTGAAAGAGACCCTGGCAGAACGCTACAGGGGAATACTCACCTTCGATCCCGACATATGCACGGCCTGCACCAGGTGTGCGTTGACCTGCCCCATAGACTGCATCTCCATAGAAAGAGAGCGCGTCGAAGGAGCCAAGGGGTTTGTGCTCAAAAAGTTCGACATCGACATCAGCAAGTGCATGTTCTGCGGGCTCTGCGTCGAGGCATGTCCGGTCGGCGGTTTGCGACATACCTGCGAGTTCGAGGGAGCGACCGACGACCTGAGCGATTTGAAGTTGAAATTCATAAGCGAGGAAAAGCACAAGGAACTGGTGGAAAAGGCACTAAAGAAAGCCGAAGAACAGAAGATAGCCAGAGAGAAGAAAGAAGCTGAAGAGCAGAAAACAGTGCATGATAAAGAATAGAGAGCAGAGATAATGCAACTTTTCGACATCGTCTTTTATGTCTTTGCGGCGCTCATCGTGGTTTCAACCGCCGTGGTGGCCTTCTCGCGAAACCTGGTCTATTCGGCGTTCGCCCTGCTGTTCACTTTCTTCGGTGTGGCGGGGATATATGTATTGTTGAGCGCGGATTTCCTGGCCGCAGTTCAGGTCTTCATATATGTGGGGGGCATACTCGTCCTTATCATTTTCGCCGTTATGCTTACCCGCGGCATATCAGACGTAGAAATATCCAATCAATCCCTTCGCCCCGTCCAGGGTGCGTTGATACTGATAGGTATAATGGCCATCCTTCTCGGGGTTGCCTTTAAGACCCAGTGGTCGCTTGCAAGCCAGCTGCAGCATGAACCTACCACCGCCTACATAGGCAATGCCCTGCTCAGAAAATACCTTCTGCCCTTTGAAATCGTCTCCGTACTGCTGCTGGCCGCCCTCATGGGTGCGGCGGTGATAGTAAGGAGAGAGGTCCGGAGTGAACGTGGAGGGGGGAGGCCGTAGATGGTCGGACTGCAACATTTCCTGGTTCTCAGCGCGATCCTGTTTTCCCTGGGAGTCTATGTGGTGGTCTCCCGGAGAAACGCAGTTGCAATACTCATGGGAGTGGAGCTGATCCTCAACGCCGCCAGCATTAATTTCGTGGCCTTTTCGCGCTACACCGCCTCTTCATTGGGCGGGCAACTGTTCGCCGTATTCGTGATAGTGCTGGCTGCGGCGGAAGCAGCGGTGGCGCTGGCTATAGTGCTTTCCATATATCAGCGATTCAGGACCATCAACGCCGACGAAGCAAACACTCTGAAAGAATAGGGACCGGAAAACCATCTGTTGATAAGGTTTTCCACAAGGCTCTGCGGATGTTCACAGGAAGATTTATAGGAAGCTCCGGGAATGAGTTCGAGGGGATTTTTTTATAAAAAACTTCCTTCAGGATAAGGTGCTAAGGAGAGCAATTGGAACCGTGGATTAAAGATTATATATGGCTGATGCCCTTCCTGCCTTTGGCGGGGACGGCGTTTAACGGGTTGCTCGGCTTCAAGACCGGCAAGAGGTCTGTGACCTGGGTGGGCTGCGGCACGGTGGGGGCGGCCTTCGCCCTGGCCCTTATCACCTTCTTCAGCCTGCTGCAGTTGCCGCCTGAGAACCGCCAGCTTACCGACCACCTGTACACCTGGTTGACGGTGGGCACGCTTAAAGCCGATGCGGGTTTTCTGGTGGACCCCCTTTCCGCCATCATGATCCTCGTGGTCACCGGCGTGGGATTCGTCATCCACATCTACTCTACGGGCTACATGGCCCACGACAAAAGTTACTGGCGCTTCTTCTCCCATCTCAACCTGTTTATCTTCTTCATGCTCCTGCTGGTGCTGGGTGATAACCTGTTCCTCTTCTTCGTGGGCTGGGAGGGAGTCGGCCTCTGCTCTTATCTGCTCATCGGATTCTGGTACTCGGATAAGCACAACGCCGTGTGCGGGATGAAAGCTTTTATAGTCAATCGCATAGGCGATTTCGGTTTCCTCATCGGGATATTCGTCCTCTTCTGGGCCATGGGCAGCCGGGGAGTCTGGACGCTCAATTTCATGGAATTGAAGGCCAACGCCCACCTGCTGGCCGATTCACGGCTATGGGGCGTGGGAGCGGCCACTGTAGCCACACTCTTCTTTTTCATGGGCGCCGCCGGTAAATCGGCGCAGATACCCCTGTATGTGTGGCTGCCCGACGCCATGGCCGGCCCCACACCGGTCAGCGCCCTGATACACGCCGCGACCATGGTCACCGCGGGCGTTTACATGGTGGGAAGGCTCAACTTCCTTTATCTCATGTCCCCTGTTTCTCTGACGGTGGTGGCCATAGCGGGCGCCGCCACGGCCATACTGGCCGCCTCCATAGGCATGGCTCAGAACGATATCAAGCGGGTCCTGGCTTATTCCACCATCAGCCAGCTTGGCTACATGTTCATGGCCATGGGAGTGGCTGCCTTCGCCGCAGGCATCTTTCACCTGATGACCCACGCCTTCTTCAAAGCACTCCTCTTTCTCGGCTCGGGAAGCGTGATACACGGCATGAGCGACAAACAGGACATGCGCGAGATGGGCGGCCTCAGAAAGTATATGCCCGTTACCTTCTGGACTTTCATGATGGCCACCCTGGCTATAACCGGCATCCCCGGTTTCGCCGGGTTTTTCAGTAAGGACGAAATATTGTGGAAGGCCGCCAGCGCTACCAACCCCGTTTTCCATAACCTTCCCGGCATTCTCTGGCTCGTCGGTTTCCTGGCTGCAGGGTTAACCGCCTTCTATATGTTTCGTCTGGTGTTCATGACCTTCTTCGGCAAGTCCCGTGCAGACGAGCACACGAAGGCGCACATTCACGAATCGCCCCGCTCCATGACCGTCCCTCTGGTCATACTGGCGGTATTCTCCGTAGTTGGAGGTTATTTCGGTATCCCTGAGCTGCTGGGAGGCTCCAACAAAATCTACCAGTTCCTCTCACCGGTCTTCGGCGGTGGAGCGGAGCTTGCGGCTAATCAGGGAATAGTGCTGACCTCTACCGCTGCGCACGTTGAGGAAGCCGTCGCCCATGGCTCTATCGGCCTGGAGGCGGCCCTCATGGTACTGTCGGTGGCCATTGCCCTGGCGGGTATTTTCATAGCCAACCTGATGTACAGGAAGCATCCCGACTATCCGGCCAGGCTGGCTGCAAGGTTCCAGGGCGCATATAAAGTCATCTTCAATAAATACTATGTGGACGAGTTCTATAATGTGGTCTTCACCAGGACCCTCCTCAGGATAAACCGCGCCCTGTCCTGGTTCGATAACGTGGTGATCGACGGCATCGTAAACGGTGTGGCCTGGGTAGCCCGGCGATTCTCGAGCGGCAACGGCGTCTTCGACAACGTGGTGATCGACGGCATGGTAAACGGCGTGGCGGAGAGCACAATTTCGGCCGGAGGCAAATTGAGAAGGATACAAACCGGACGCATTCAAACCTATCTCTACTATGTCCTGGGCGGCATCGTAATCATTGTAATGATTCGACTTGTAGTATGAAAAATCGTACCTGTTGATGGGAGGAATCAGACTTAATGACTAACCATATTCTGACGTTGATGACCTTCATCCCCATCGCGGGCGCGCTGGTCATTCTGTGCGTGCCCAGGGACAAACACGAGCTGATAAAAATAATAGCGGCGGTTACCACCGCCATACCCCTGGCGCTGGCAGTGCTGCTCTACCTTAACTTTGACGGCTCCACATACCAGTTTCAGTTCATAGAGCACTATAAATGGATCGAAGCGTTCAACATAGAATACTTCATGGGAGTGGACGGTCTGAGCGCCATCATGCTGCTGCTGACCGTACTCCTCTGCTTCATCTGCATCTTCGCTTCCTGGGGTATAAATAAAGGGGTCAAAGGTTACTTCGCCCTGTTTCTCCTCCTGGACACGGGAATGGTGGGGGTGTTCACGGCTCTGGACTTCTTCCTCTTTTACATATTCTGGGAGGTCATGCTCCTTCCCATGTATTTCCTTATAGGCATCTGGGGAGGCCCCAGGAGGGAATACGCTGCGATAAAGTTTTTCCTTTACACCCTGGTGGGCAGCGTGCTGATACTTCTGGCCATGCTATACCTTTACTTCACCAACGGTCATACCTTCGACATGACCAGGCTCATGGCCGCAGGGCCGATGGCGGGCATGAGCATCAGCATCATCCTTGTATGGCTGGCCTTATTCGTTGGCTTCGCCATAAAGGTGCCTGTTTTCCCCTTCCATACCTGGCTCCCAGACGCCCACGTGGAAGCGCCCACGGCCATCAGCGTCATCCTGGCAGGCGTTCTCCTGAAGATGGGCGCCTACGGCATGTTGAGGATTAATTTCCCCATGCTGCCCGAGGCCACCGAGCACTTCTCCTATTTCCTGGCCGTGCTAGGTCTCATAAACATCATCTACGGCGCCATGGTAGCCATGGCCCAGAAGGACCTTAAAAAGCTGGTGGCCTACTCCAGCATCAGCCATATGGGTTACGTGCTGCTGGGCATGGCTGTCTTCACTCAACAGGGCATCAACGGGGCGGTACTCCAGATGTTCAACCACGGAACCGTCACCGCCATGCTCTTTTTGATGGTGGGAGTGATATACGACCGCGCCCACCATCGAGAGATAGAAGGTTTCGGCGGACTGGGCCAGCAGATGCCCGCCTTCACAGGCATAGCCTGCTTCGCCTTCTTCGCGGCGCTGGGCCTACCCGGCCTGAGCAGCTTCATCAGTGAGGTGCTGGTGTTTCTGGGCGCTTTCGACGTTTACAGGCTCATAACCATAATTGCGGTGAGCGGAGTGGTAATAACCGCAGCCTACTGTCTGTGGACCGTGCAGCGCATGTTCCTGGGGCCGTTGAATCCCAAGTACGCCACGCTGCCGGATATAAACGGTCGCGAGATGTTCACCATGATTCCTATGGCGGTCATAGTGGTGATACTGGGCGTCTATCCCATGCCCGTACTGAACATGATCGATGTTTCCCTGATGCATATCATACAGGGGCTTTCTCCCAAGCCCTTCGTAGCCGGGTTGACCATGCTTTTCCCAGGGTAGCCGGCCCGGGGGGTATGATCCTAATCGAGGCCGTTACCGGTGCTATTGGACCTCCCCCCCGGTAACTTTATTAACAACTGAACCTTACAGGGCGTAAAAGTTGATACTGAATAACATCGCCAGCATAAAATACTTCTATCCGGAGGCCTCCCTGATCGGGGCCGTCCTGGTGTTGATCATTCTTGACCTGATGTTCAGGAACAGGCGACGGCACTGGCAGGCATACGTGGCTCTCGCGGGTCTGGCTCCAGCCCTCCTTTTCGCTGTAAAGCTCTACACAGGCGGAAAAGCCGGTTCTCTTTTCAGTGAAATGCTGGCGCTGGACCCCTTCGCCGGTTTTTTCCAGATACTCTTCATAACGGCCACGGCCCTCACCATACTCATATCCTTGATTTCCGCCGATACCTCCGGCGGGGAGAACCAGGGGGAATACTACGCCTTCCTGCTCGTGGTCACCCTGGGCATGTTCCTGCTGGCCTCATCCATCGACCTGCTGATGATATATCTTTCCCTGGAGTTGGTGAGCATAACGTCGTACGTGCTGGCCGGGTTTCTCAAAGGGGCGCGCAGGTCCAGCGAGGCGGCCCTCAAGTATGTGATATACGGCGCGGTTTCTTCGGGGGTGATGATATACGGCATGTCACTCCTCTACGGGCTCACAGGCAGCACCAGCCTCAACGAGATTTACAGCGCTCTGCGCATGGCTCCTCCATCCTCTTCCTTCGCCATGTTCGTCTCGGTATTGCTCGTGCTGGCCGGTTTCGGATACAAGATCGCCACCGTCCCCTTCCACATGTGGTCTCCCGACGTCTACGAAGGCGCCCCCACGCCCATCACCGCCTTCCTCTCCGTAGGCCCCAAGGCGGCGGGGTTCGCTGTGCTCATCCGCTTCTTTTACATGGCCATGGCCGGTCCCGGCCCTGCTGAAGGCATCTGGACACAGGTGGCCGATATCGGATGGCCGGTTCTCGTGGGACTCCTCTCCGCCGGCACCATGACTGTTGGCAACCTCATAGCCATCAACCAGAGCAACGTCAAGCGGCTTCTGGCCTATTCCAGCATAGGCCATGCGGGATATATCCTCATGGGGTTCGTTCTCCTGAGCGCGGATGGACTCAAGGCCATGCTCTTTTACCTGGTGGTTTACCTGATAATGAACCTGGGCGCCTTCCTGGTGGTGATAATAGTGGCCAACCAGCTCGGCAGCGAGGAGATAGACGATTACCGGGGCCTGGGATGGAGGGCGCCGTTCCTTGCTTCGGCCATGACCGTTTTCCTTTTCTCCCTCGCAGGCATCCCACCGACGGCGGGCTTCATAGGAAAGTTCTACCTGTTCGCCGCCATCTTCAGCAAGCAGGAATTCTACTGGCTGGCCATCGTGGGGATATTGAACAGCGTTGTCGCCCTCTACTATTACGCACGGATAGTCAAGGCCATGTTCATGGATGAGAGCTCAGAACAGAGCAGGCTCAAGATTCCCCTCTCTCAGACCGTGCTCCTCAGCGTGCTCGTCGCCCCCACCATACTCTTCGGCATCTACTGGGCTCCCCTGGCCCAGTTCGTCAGCACTTCCATCAAGTTCCTCGCCTACTCCTTTTAATAGCATTTATTGCAATAGGAAGGGCGCACGAGCGCGCCCCTTTGGGTGTAAACTCGCTTAAACCACAATTTTTTATAGGGGCGCCGCTACACCGAATTTATGAGGTGTTCGACAGGGAAGGATTCGGCTATTTCCTGAGTAAAAAACAAAAAATTTCCGTAGCGTGGAGGGGTAAATGACCCCCGGATGAACCCGGGGGTTCGTCCCGCTGGAAGCGGGAACATGATGCTCCCACCCTTAAAAGGGTGGGTATCCAGATGTTACCATTTTGACAAGAGCTATCATTACGAACGCCGTCGGGTTTCCGCACCCGACAGTAAAAGATATAATCCTGGCTAAAAATATATGATGAAGGCTGGTTTAACTAAGGATTCAAGTGTTAAGTATGCTACTCTTAAAATTCGCTCAAGTCGATGCCTATGCGTTGTGCGAGAATTGTCTGGAATGTCTGACTGATCTCCTCTTCCTTGCCCTCAGGTTCTGTAATTAGGTCGATTGCGGGATCAGTTGGGCTGACTGCTAGTGAAGCTGCTGACACATCATTCAGGGTAATGCCTAAAGACGCAAGCCTGACACCAAGAGGCGGGTGGGAATCAGTGGGGTGATTCATCGTTGTTTCCACGATTCCGTCTAACACCTCCTGCGTAGCGCTTCTGATCACCACCTCAGAGTAAGCCTTGCTCGCGTTGACAAATACTTTTCCTTCTTGTAAAACCTCCACGGTTTTAGTCTGCAAGGCATCCCAAAAACCTGAGAACGCATGAACCTTCACTAGAGAGCTAGCCATGGTCGCAGAGTCAGCGAAGTTGGCTCCTGTCTGATCAGCTGCAAGCTCGCGGTCGCGGCTAAATAAAAATCATTCCAGTCTGGATTGACTTTCTCTATCAGCTCAAGCTTCCATTTCCTCTTCCATTTCTTCATCTGCTTTTCTCTCTCTATCGCAAGTTCAACATTATCAAATCGCTCGTAGTAAACTAACCTATGAACGCTGTATTTGCTTGTAAATCCGTCAACTAAATTATTTTTATGCTCGTGTACACGCCTCACGATATCATTTGTAACACCGATATATAGTGTGCCATTCCGCTCACTCGCAAGAATATAAACATAATAGTCTTTCATAGAATCTCTGGATTCCCGTTTTCACGGGAATGACATTTATTCAGGTTGCTCTGCTGGACCACTTCGAAATCAGTTTTCTCCAGAGCCCTGATAAGTTCCCGTCCTGGTAGCATAGGCAGCTTACTCACCAACGGCCGCCTGAAACGGATATAACACTATTTAGTCTTTACTTTCCGGAAGGTCTTCCGTTCCGAAGCTCCCAATATAGAATTCCACGGTTTCTTTAAGATTGACCTGGCTTCTCCGATGATCTTCCCCTGGCCGATAGTACCAGGCTCGACTCATTAGACCGCGTGCCATTATCCGCGTTTTCGCCGTGATTATACATACTAAAAGGAAATCGTGTAAATGAAATAACGTTTAATAGATGTTGCCTCCTCGTATGAAGTAAAATGCGGCGTGTCTCATTACAATTTGTAAGGTAGGTACTTGACAGGCCGGACAACCGGAACTAAGATAATGGAGCCGAATACAGGGCGCGGGGTAGCCCGGAACTTTACCGGCCCTATCATACGCCCTGTAGGTATTCATCAAACAAAGGGCCGAAGTGGCGGAATTGGCAGACGCGCTAGATTCAGGGTCTAGTGGGGTTTATCCCCGTCGGGGTTCGAGTCCCCGCTTCGGCACCATACCTGTTTATCCCGGGTTCCCGCTGCTTTTCAATTTTTTGCGCTGCTACATATTATGGAAATCGCCTTCGACGGAGTTATAATTTAATAGGACACCATCGAATTCCTGTTAAGAGGAGAAATAAAACATTTCACCCACAAATGTCTGGGCGAGCGAAAGGAGTAATTATGAGAGCCACCATGCGTTTAAATGTCGGCGACCCGGCGCCCGATTTCACCCTCCCGGCCACGGGAGACACTGCGGGCAAAGGCCAGGCGCAAAAGAAGATCGGCCTGAGCGATTACAAGGGGAAAAAGAATGTCGTTCTGGCGTTCGTCCCCGCCGCCTTCACACCCGTCTGAACCGCGCAGATGCCTGCTTACGAGGAAGACCTTTCCGAGTTCGACAGGTATGATACCCAGGT
>CAYVLI010000003.1:8509-13931 GCA_964452105.1 uncultured Nitrospinota bacterium | reverse complement strand
TGCATACCTTACACCCCCTTTGAAGGGGAATTAAACAAAAGCAAGATTTGCATCGTTAGCAACACCGGCGTCCACCTGAAGGAGCAGGAGCCATACGACACCGAGGGCGACATCTCCATCAGGATTATACCCGGCGATGTGGAAAGCACAAGACTCATGGTCACTCACACCCACTACGACCACTCAGATGCAGATAGCGACATAAATGTGCTCTTTCCCATCGACAGGCTCAGGGAACTGGCCGACGAGGGGGTTGTTGGCAGCGCAACAGAAACTCATATCGGAATGGGGTTCACCCAGTCGTTCCGGGAACTCCGGGAAAAGACTGTCCCCGAGATAGCGGACAAGATCAAGGGAAACAAAGCGGATATCGTGCTCCTGACCGCCGGGTGACCGGTCTGCCATCGGGCGGTCGTCTCGATACAACGCGGCATAGAGATGACGGGTGTTCCCACGGTTCTGATAACCGTGGAGCCTGAACAGTCTCGCATGGCGCGGCCGCCGAGGGCGCTCTGGCCGGTGGACTACGGCCTGGGCAATCCACTGGGCGGGCGGGGCAATAGGAAGGAGCAGAAGAAGATTCTTCTGGATGCGCTGAAAATTGTGTCCGAACCCTCGGTGCCTGGTCGGCTCCACGAGCTTAAACTTTGAAATTAAAGATCGCAGGCATATAGAGAACAGGGGGCACGGTACGCCGTGCCCCTGTTCTTTTTCAAGCACCGGCTTAAACCGTATCCGACAGAGCTGAACCTTCAAGAATTAATCTGAGAGCTATATGGAACCGTAGCCCTGATATTCCCCGAACACCTCACGAAATACGTTGCAGATTTCGCCCAGAGTGGCGTAGGCTTTCACCGCCTCCATGATGGGCGGTATGGTGTTTCTGTTTTCGGCTCTGGCAGCGGCTTTTACCTCTCTTAAAGCCGAGAGGACGGCTTTCTCGTCTCGGGAGTTCTTGACCTGCTCCAGGTTCTTCTTCTGCTTCTCTTCGGCCTGGACTCGTTTATCGGGGTCGTAGGGATGCTGGACCAGGCGGCTGGTGTTTACGTCCAGTTCTCCTTCTCCCAGGAAGCTGTTCACACCGACCACTATGCGTTCTCCGGTCTCTATCTCTTTCTGGAACTGATGGGCGCTTCTGGCTATTTCCTGCTGCATGTATCCCTGTTCGATGGCGCTGACGGCGCCGCCCATGGAATCGATCTTCTCGATTATCTCCCAGGCTTTCTCTTCTATCTCGTTAGTCATGGCTTCCATGAAATAGGAACCGGCGAAGGGATCGATGACGTCTTTGAGCCTGGCTTCGTACTGGATGATTCGTGCAGCGTCCTCGGACAGCTGTTGCGCTTCGAGGCTCCAGCCCAGGCCCAGCGGCTCGTCATACGGGGGTTCGACGCTGGGATTATCCCCAACCAGCGCAGCGGCCAACCCGCCCAGCACGGCTCGTGTGAGGTTGTTCAGCGGACGCTGCGCGGTGGTGCTGTAGTATCCGCTCATGGCTCCGCCCACATGCCTGTATGCCCAATTTTTGGGGGTTTTGGCGCCGAAGCGATGGCGCATTATTTTGGCCCACATTCGCCTGGCGGCTCGATGCAGGGCGATTTCCTTGAGGATTTCCATGCTGCCGCTGAAGCTCAGGAAAGTCATTCGTGCAGCGCAGGTATCTATGTCGATCCCGGCGTTGACACCCTCGCTCAGGTAGGCGATGCCGTTGGAGAAGGTGAAAGCCAGGCATTGCTCCCTGGTAGCGCCTGCTTCCCGCATGTGAAAACCACAGATACTGACGGTGTTCAGCAGCGGCATGTGTTCCGTGCAGAAAGTAATGCTGTCTCTCACCAGACGCATGGAGTGGCGTACCGGGAAGATATACGTCCCCCGTGCCACGAACTCCTTGAGAATATCATTTTGTGGAGTACCTCTCAATTTTGCGGGTGATATTCCTCGTTTCTCAGCCAGCGCGGCGTACATTGCGATGATTATATTGGCGGGGGCGTTGATGGTGAAGTTGGAGGAAATTTTGTCTATGTCCATGTCACCTTGAAAAGCCTCGAAGAGGGTCTCGAAATCCTTGAAGGTGTCTATAGAGACCCCCACCTTCCCCACTTCGCCCGCCGCCAGAGGGGAATCGGAATCGTAGCCGCACTGCGTGGGCAGGTCGAATGCGACGTTCGGTCCGCTGCGGCGGCCGCGTTTCTTTTCGTTCAGATAATAATCGCGCGTGTCTTCGGGGGTGCCGTACCCGGAATATCTTCCGGCGCGCTTCAAGCCTCCGCCGGAGGCTATGCCGCCGCCGCCCTTGACCGGCCCGCTGCCCGGCACCGACATGGCGTATCGACCCGAGGTATAAGGGTATTGGCCGGGGAAACCCACATCATTCAGAAAATCGAAGCCCTGGATATCCAGCGGAGAGTAGAACCTCTCATGGGATTCTTCGGCTTTAAATTTCTTCATGGTTTCCTTCAGGGTTCCATCTTTCCATTGCTGGTGTTTTTCTTTTACTTTTTTTATCTTTTCTTTATCAAACATCCTCAACCCTCCAGCAGAGACCGATTATTTAATAACGATTGTGAGGATAATATGGTAACGGGCAATTTCCTCTCTTACTAAAGAAAATCATAAAACGCCTGTGGAATCAATCGTAAATAGTGTCACAGGGGAGCAGAGCCACCGGCAGACCCGCCGCGCGTTCGATATCGAGGTAACAGCGTCCCGTTAAATCCCTTCCCCAGGCGCTAAGGTTGAAGGGCGAGGAAGGGATAACCACCAGGTCCGGCTTCTCTTTTCCGCTCTTTAAATAGTCATCGATGCATCTTATGAAATCATGGACGGTCAGAAGATCTCCCATGAAGATGTTCCCACCCAGAAAATAGTTGGCCGGCACTACTATATCGACGGAGATCCCCGGGTCCGCAAACAGAGGCGAGCCGGCGAGCAGTTGCCGAAAAACGGGCTTCACCAGCTTCGAAGAGAGGAACAGCACTCGCCTGGCGCTTCGCCGTTCTATCAACCTTTTAAGGTCTTCGATATAGCTGAGCCTCAGGCCGGCGCCTAAAGTAATGATGCCCAGGTGCTGGTCGATATCGTATGAATAGGGGTAGGAATGGAGACTCGTGTCTATTTCTTTTTCCACTTCCTCTCCCGCCCTGTTCAAAGTAAGGCGCAGTTTATGGGTGCCGTTTTTTCTCAGTGTGGACAGGAGGTCGCGCGCCTGTGGCCTGCCGACTATATTAATATCGTTGATCTTTTTGATGAGATCGCCCCTCTCAATCCCCGCCCTCTCCGCGGGAGAGTTTCTTATCAGGCCTATGACCGAAGGCAGATTCTTTACCTCCTCATAGAGGTTTTCCTCATACATGGCAGGCATGGCCACGATGGGAGTTTGGCAGTTCTCTCTGAGGCTGCGCACGTGTGCCACCGTGGCCGACCAGACTTCTTCGAGATTGAAGAGCTGGTGACTGCAAAAATGCCGTGTATGCCCCGGCAGGTTGATTTCCACGAGATGCGCCTGGCATCGTTCCGCCAGTTCTACCGTTTCCGACATGGAATCCAGCACGCTCCGAACAGAGCGTCCGACGGGCCATGGCACGAGTACTATGGCGTAAGGGATGCCTGCTTCTGCAAGCTCTCTTAATACGGACGCAGGTATGCGCATCGCTCCATTGCTCGAAGTATGTGTTTCATCGCTCTCTGAAATCGCTTCGACGCTTATATATAGATAGACGGGGCTCAGGCCCGACAGCGCTCCTATCATGCTTCGAGTGAGAGCGGCGCCGTTGGTGGCTATGCGGAAAGCCTTGTCGGTGAGCCTGCGCAGGGGGCGGAGAACATCCAGGATGCGGGGATGAATCAGAACCTCATAGGTATCTCCGAGGGCCGGGTACAGGTTCAAACCGGCGCGTGGGCACATGTATCGCAGGCGGGTCATCATCTCGTGGTACTCTTCTTCCGGCTTTCTTCTCAGGTTCCCCGTGGCCAGGGAGGGGGGATTGCCGCGGTTGTAGCAGAATGCGCAATTGATGTTACAGCGGGAGCCAGCGTACCCGTATATCTCGATGGGATCGCAGGCGGAGCGGACCAGCCAGTCTTTTAGGTTTTTAAGACGAAACCCGTCTGCCTTGATCGCCCCGCCTCCACCGATGAGCTCCACCATTGAAAGAATTCTTTCGAGGCTGCCTTTGATGTAATTTATCCTGGGTTCGTAGAGGGAGGCGTTCTTGACTTCCTGATAACTGCTTATACCGTAGGGTTCAATCCGTTTCATGGAAACTTATTTTAGCACACCGACAAATGACGCTATACTGTTATTATTCTGGCGGAGGAGCTTTCGGTGCATCGGGGGAATATGCTGTAATAGGTTCTGGATGAGATTGAACGAGTTTTGAGGCGAGAAAATTTCTTTCCGGAGAGGCTTGAAAGGCGAAGAAGTGTTGTTCAAACTACCAGGTCGATCCTGTCGCCAGGCTTGCGGCTGGTGTCATCTTCCGAATCGGTTTTCCCGAGTGAGGGTGAATCTGTTCCATCTGCAAGCGATTCCTTATCCGAGATTTCCAGCTTGTCCACGATATTTGATTCCTTCTTGTTTTTCTTCTTCTTTTCTGAATCCTCTTCAGATTTCTTTTTCCTCGTCCCCCTGTTTCCGGGGTTAATCTGTTGAACTCTGTCCACCACAGGGTACTGAGGAAGGATATTATCTATTCCGGAATCCCCGAACATTTCGGACTCCCTCCTTGTTAGCTCCGGGGACAGCCTTCTTTAACATATTTGCAGAGACAGGCTATCTCCTGTTAAAACCCTCAAGTATCTGGCAGCTCTATGTCCAGGGCTTTTCTAAGCTTGTTTTTCAATCTGAGCAAGGCTTTGGTATGTATCTGTGATACCCTGGACTCTGTTATGTTCAACACCATCCCTATCTCCTTCATGGTCAGTTCATCGTAGTAATAGAGTGACAGGACGGTGCGTTCCTTTTCGGGGAGTTCGTCTATGGCTTTGGCCATGGCGTTCCTGAGCTGTTGTGCGTTGAAAATCTCTACCGGGTCCATGTGATGGCTGCCGGACAGCAGCTCCTGGATATTGGTCGATTTCAAGCCTGGCATGCTCTTCTCCAGGTCTTCGGGATTAATGAGCGATACTCCTCCCACCTCTCCCAGGAGTTTGCCTAATTTGGCAACATCGACACCCAGGAGCTCAGCCACTTCGTCGTCGGTTGCCGGCCTTCCCTTTTCCTGTTCCACCTGGGAATAGGCCCGCTCCAGTTTATTGGCCTTTTGCCGCACTGAGCGGGGTATCCAGTCCATTGCCCGCAACTCATCCAGTATGGCCCCCCTGATTCTGAACTCTGCATAGGTCCTGAACTTTATATTTTTTTGAGGATCATATTTATTGATGGCGTCCATCAGCCCGGTAATCCCGGCGCTGATAAGATCAT
>CAYVLI010000003.1:0-8409 GCA_964452105.1 uncultured Nitrospinota bacterium | reverse complement strand
TCATATTTATTGATGGCGTCCATCAGCCCGGTAATCCCGGCGCTGATAAGATCATCAAGCTGAATATTAGGTGGGAGTCGAGCCACGATGCGCTGTGCTATGTACTTGACCAGCGGTGCGTACTGTATGATTATCTCTTCTCTTTCTGCATCCGTAAGCTCAGCGTTAGGCCGTTTTAATAGCTGTTCCATTTGATCCTCTCAATATACGATTCCAGAAAAAGCGAATGTTGCCGCTGGGAGTTTGTGGAACGGGTAGTTCGCAGACCCTCTTTGCCAGTGCTGTAAAACCGATGCTGGCAAGAGAGTTGGGGTACTTCTGCACGATGGCTTTTTGCTGCCGGACCGCCCGTGGCAGATTGACGTCGTCGGGTATGCAGCCTAAATATTCTATGGAGACGTCCAGGAACTTATCGGCGACCATACTGAGGTTCTGGAAGACGCCGCTGGCCTCTTCAATAGACCGCGCGCCGTTTACCAGCAGCATGAAATGTTTGACGGCCTGCCTGACTGACAACAGCTTCATCAGGGCGTAGACATCGGTAAGGGAAGTGGGTTCCGGCGAAGAGATCATCATTACCTCTTCGGAGGCCATTGCGAAGTAGAGCACGTTCGAGGAAATACCTGATGCAGTATCTATGAGCAGCACATCGACAGGCTCAGCGAGAAGTTCGACATCGGAAAGAAGGTGCATTTTCTGTTGGTCTGTGAGCTGGGTCAATTCCTGAATTCCCGAGCTGCCCGGTATTATCATCATTCCTCCCGGCCCCTCGGTCACTATCTCCGAAATGGTCTTTTCGCCTTTTAGAACATGTCCCATGTTGTATTTGGGGTACACGCCGAGAAGCACATCCACGTTTGCCAGACTCAGGTCGGCATCCAGAATGAGAACTTTCTTGCCAAGTAATGTCAGAGCATAAGCCAGATTGACCGTTACGTTGGTTTTCCCCACTCCCCCTTTGCCGCTTGTAACGCATATAACTCTGGTGACGACTTCCCGCTGGTGAAATTCGCTTTTCTCAGCTGTGCTGCTGATTGCCATCAATTTTTCCCCTTTCAAGCCTGCTCATTTCTGAGATATTCCTTTACGAGGGCTTAATGTCTGTTCGGTGCTCAGAACTTACAGCCACTTTTAATTCCTGCTCCTCTCCGAGTCGGCATCAAGAGGTCGGTGTAGATACTGTTTCGTCCAACCCCACTTCACCCACCGACCTGATCTCAGTGTCCGGCTCGATCTCTGCATAAGACATAACGGCGAGCTTCGGCAAAAATCGCTCCGTAAGCCGTTTAAGGTAAGGTCTCACTACAGGTGAGCAGAGAACCACCGGTTGGTGACCTTCTATCAAAAGCTTCTCTATGGTATCCTTGATACTGTTCAATATTTTTTGAGCGATGGTCGGATCCAGTGCGAGATAGGCGCCATGTTCAGACTTCTGCAGGGCGCCCTGGATGGTCTCTTCCAGCCCCTGGTCGATCACTATGGCTGGCAGCGTTCCTTCGGATTCCATGTACTGTCTTGTGATAGTCCTGGACATTGATTGGCGTACGGCTTCTGTAAGCAAATCCACGTCCTTGGTTACGATGGCGTTATCCGCCAGCGCCTCGACTATGGTAAGCAGGTCGCGAATGGAAATGCGTTCCTTCAGAAGGTTCTGGAGCACCTTCTGCACGTTGCCCAGGGTCAGGAGGTTGGGCACCAACTCATCAACCGCTTTGGGGTATTTCTCCCCCAGAGTGTCCAGCAGTTCCTGAACTTCCTGCCTGCCCAGCAGTTCGTACGCGTGGCCCTTCATTATCTCGGAAATGTGAGTAGCCACCACCGTGGAGTGGTCAACCACCGTGTAACCCAACAGTTTTGCTTTTTCCTTGTCCTTATCGTTTATCCACAGAGCGGGAAGCCCGAAAGTGGGCTCTTCTGTTTTGATGCCCTGCATTTCCGTCTCGACGTTACCCTGATCCATGGCCAGCAGATGGTTGGACATCAACTCTCCTCTGGCCACTTCCATGCCTTTGATCATGATGGTGTATTCATGGGATTTAAGCTGGAAGTTATCCTTGATGTGTAAAGGGGGTACTATTACTCCCATTTCCATGGCGCATTGTCTCCTGATGGCGCGTATCCTGCCCAGCAAATCGCCCCCCTTTTCGGAGTCCACTAACGGTATCAGGCCGTAGCCGACCTCGAGGCCCAATAAGTCGGGATGCAGGAGAGGAACGACGTTCTCTGGAGCGGGAAGCGCATCTTCCTTATCCTTTTCCATCATTTCCTGCTTTTCTCTGGTTTTCCTGGACTGCTGAGTAAGATAAGCGATCATACCCATAAGGGCTGCGAGCAGGACGAAGGGGAGGGTGGGCAGGCCCGGCACCAGACCCAGTATGATCACTACGCCGGATGCTATACCCAGAGCACGGGGCTGTACCATTACCTGTTTTATTATTTCGTCGCCCAATTTGTTGCCGGTAGCCGCTCGGGTGACGATCACTCCCGAGGCGGTGGATATGATGAGCGCAGGGAGCTGGGTGACCAGTCCATCGCCGACGGTGAGCAGGGTATAAACGCGTGAGGCGTCCCCTATGGCCATCTTGTTTTGCAAAACTCCTATTATCAGTCCACCCACGATATTGATCATGGTGATTATGATTCCTGCGATGGCGTCTCCGCGTACGAACTTGCTGGCTCCGTCCATGGCGCCGTAGAAATCGGCTTCCTCTTCCACCTTTTTCCGCCTACTCCTGGCTTCGTCGTCATTTACGAGGCCTGCGTTAAGGTCGGCGTCGATGCTCATCTGTTTGCCGGGCATGGCGTCCAGAGTGAAGCGCGCTGCCACTTCCGCCACGCGCCCGGCGCCCTTGGTGATGACCACGAAGTTAATTATGACCAGTATGAGGAACACGATGAGGCCCACAACAAAATTTCCACCGACCACGAAGCTCCCGAAGGATTTGATGACCTGCCCTGCGGCGGCAGGCCCTTCGTTTCCATGCAACAGAATCAGCCTCGTAGAGGCCACGTTCAGTGACAGGCGAAAGAGCGTGGCGAATAGAAGAACCGTGGGGAATACGGAGAAGTCCAGAGGCTGCGAGGCGTACATGGCCACGAAAAGTATCAGGATGGAGATGGTAATGTTAAAGGCCAGCAGCACATCCAACAACTGCGAGGGAAGCGGTATCACCATAACCATTATGATGCCCACCACGCTTGCCATGATGGCTACTTCGCTGTTCCTGAATATGGTAGGTGTCTGCGCTTTAGAATTTTCGGTGGCTTGTGCCATGAACTATATCCTCTATGCTTAATTCATATCCTGTTCTTCAATTGATAGACGTATGCCAGGATTTCAGCTACCGCACGGTATAGCTGCACGGGGACAAAGCGCCCCACATCCACGGTGGAATAGAGACTTCGCGCCAGCAGTTTATCCTCCACCACCGGGACATGGTGTTCTTTGGCCAGGTCTATGATTTTAAGAGCTATGTATCCTGCTCCCTTGGCGACCATCTTGGGCGCCTCCATGAGACCATGCCTGTATTGCAGTGCGATGGCCAGGTGAGTGGGGTTGGTTATTACCACGTCCGCCTCCGGAACGGCAGCCATCATGCGCTGCCTGGCCATCTTCAACTGGATGCTTTTAATACGGGATTTGATGAGGGGGTCGCCTTCTCGCTGCTTTAATTCATCTTTGAGCTCCTTCTTGGTCATCTTCAGTCTGTTCTCATTCTGCCATCGCTGAAAAGCGTAATCCATGGCTGCTATGGCTAACAAACCCAGGGTAGCTCTCAACAATATTTTAAGTGAGATCCTGGCCAGGAAGGAGACGATGTTTATTATCTCCATGTCATACAGGAAGAAGAGTTGCTTAAACTCACCTTTGATGGTGCTGAAAGTTATAAACCCTATGATTGCAAGCTTTAACAAGGATTTAAAAAAGTCCATCATCGATTGCTTTGAAAAGATTTTTTTAAAGCCTTTAACCGGGTCTATGCGCTCCGACTTGGGCATCAAAGGTTCAGAGGTGGCGAACAAACCCACCTGCGCGATGTTCGTGGCGACTCCGGCCATCAGAGTAACGGCCATGATGGGCAACAATAAAACCCCAATCCTGTAGAGGCTCCACAACAAGAGAGATCTGATGCTCTCCTGGTCTATCTGCATGACGGCGGCGTCTGTAAAGACGTGACGCATGAATTCTCCCACCTGTTCGAGCATCCTGAAGCCTATGAAATTGAACAAGAGCAAACTTCCCGTGAATATCGCCACGGTGGAGAGTTCCATGCTCCTGGCCACCTGGCCTTTTTTACGGGCGTCCTCTCGTTTTTTAGGAGTCGCTTGTTCTGTTTTGTCTTCGCCAGATTCAAAAGGCATTTACATCTTCCTTCTGCCGACCATAGCCCCTGAGGGCGGCTTGCTCGGCCGCCCGCTACATTGCTTTAAGCAGAAGCATTATGTCTCCGCTCAGCTTGATGAATGAACCCTTCATCAATAACACCATCATGGGAAAGGAAAGCCCCAGCACCAGCATCCCTATGGCTATTTGAATGGGCAGTCCCACTATCAGTATGTTCATCTGCGGCACCACCTTGGCCAGGATTCCAAACGCCACGTTGGTGAAAAGGAGACTGGCCATAATGGGAGCGCTTATCTTCAGCGCTATCACGAATACATTTCCGGCCATGGAGATAAGCATTTCGACCATGCTGGATGAATAATTCAAGCCCATGGGCGGCACGAGTTCAAAGCTCTTCACCAGCGCAACGATGAAAATGTGATGCGCATTGATGGAAAGAAACACCAGCACGGCCATCAGATCCTGAAGCCGCGAAATCATTGTTGTCTGGTCTTCCTGAGAGGGGTCCAGCGCCTGGGCCAGGCCGAGCCCCATCTGAAACCCTACAATCCTCCCTGAAAACTGGATGGCGGTGAAGATAAGGCGCGCCGCGTATCCGATGACCATACCGATTATGACCTCATAAGAGACGTAAACGAAAAGGGTGGCCACACCATCGATGTTGAATACGATCTGATTTTTGAGGACAGGGAAAATGGCCAGGCTGACAAGCATTGCCAGACCTGCCTTCACGGGCACGGGCACTCTCCTGCTTCCGAAAAAAGGAGCGGAGAAGAATATGGCCGCCACCCTCACCATGATCAGGATGAAGACCTCAAAATCGTGAATCGGAATGTAAATCGTGTCGCCTGTCATATCGGTTCTCGGTTAAACCCGCAGGCCGGGCCGGTCACCTGATGTAGTCGGGTATATTGGTGAACAGGTTAGAGGTGAAATGCACCATTATCTGCATCATCCATGGGAAAAGCAGCGCCAGCACCAGCAGCACGGCCAGTATCTTGGGAACGAAGGAGAGGGTCATCTCCTGTATCTGGGTGACTGCCTGGAAAACGCTGATGGCCAGCCCCACTACCAGCCCTGTCAGCAGCAGGGGGCCGGCGAGCATGAGAGTTATGCGCATGGTGTCTTTGGACAACCAGGCTACGAATTCGGGGGTCATGAGCTTAGCCTCTTTTCTCCATTTATGCCGTTCCTATCCAAAGCTGCGCACCAGGGAGCCCACCACCAGGTACCAGCCGTCCACCAGCACGAACAGGAGCAGCTTGAAAGGCAGGGAAACCATTATGGGTGGCAGCATCATCATCCCCATGGACAACAGGATGCTGGCAACCACCATGTCTATGACCAGAAAGGGTATGTACAGTAGAAATCCTATCTGGAACGCTGTCTTGAGTTCGCTTATGATGAATGCAGGTATCAGGGTCTGGATGGGTACTTCGGCTTTATTAAGGGGCTTGGCCTGCTTGGATACGCTTACAAATAGCGCCAAGTCCTTTTCCCTGGTCTGCTTGAACATGAATTCCTTGACGGGCTTGGTGGCTCTGGTTATGGCCTCGTCTCGAGATATCTCATGGGCGGTGTATGGTTTCAAGGCCTGATTGTTGACCTGTTGCCAGACCGGCTGCATTATGAAAAAGGTTAGAAACAGAGATAGCCCGATGATTACCTGGTTGGGAGGCATCTGCTGCGTACCCAGGGCCTGCCGCAGAAAGGACAACACCACCACCAATCTGGCGAAAGAGGTGAGCATTATGAGAATAGCCGGCGCCAGCGCAAGCACGGTAAGCAGAAAGATAATCTGCAGGCTCACCGATATCCCGCCAGGTTCGGTGGCTTTGCCTAACGCTATATTCACTGCGGGAATGGCGATTGATTGGGCGGCGCCCGATAACCCGCAGAAAAAGACTGCAGCGGAGGATGCCGCGGATACAATCGCTATCTTTTTTTTCGTCGCCTTCTTCATGATTAACGGCCACCTCGCAGCCGAATAGGTAATGCATCAATTTCATCGACCCTGACGTCGGTTACATAACCGGCCGGGTTTTGTATTCTTAAAGGTCGTCTTTGTCTTCCCGCATTTTGTCTCCGCCGGCCATTTTGCGGGAGAATTTCTTAAACTGGTTGACAAATGAGGCGGAACCGCAATTACTATCGCGGGTGGCCTTAAACCTTTCAACGGTCTCGGGGTCGTCTATGCGGGTAAGCAGCGAAATATTAGTGGGTGTTATGCCCACGACCAACAAATGGTCCGCTACCGATACCAAAGAAATAACCTTTTTTCCGCCCACGTAGTTGTTGGCCAGCACACGAATGACCTTTTCTTTGCCCCTTATGGCGCCAGCCTTGTTTAAAAGAGGCTTGGTGAAATAGAAGACCACCAAAAGGACCGCTATAATGATGCTTAACGAAACGACCATGCGTATTGCGGAGGAGAAGAGATTCGGCAGAACCTGTTTTTCCTGGCCCAGTGTATAATCTCCGTCTTTCTGCTCAATGGCGGACAGGGAGAGACCGGTGGAGCCGTTTGCGCTATTTCCGTTGCGGTCAATCAACCCGAGAGCGCCGTTACCCTCCGAAGCCGAGGCAAGCTGACCCGGCAGGTATAAACCTGCGATAAGAACCAGGCAGACGATAAACCTTATATTGGAGTGGTTAGCTTTCATCGTGAGTCTCTTTCGTGATCGACTTGAACGCCTCGCATTATCTAAGGCTCTTTATGCGCTCTGCAGGGCTGGCTATGTCCGAGATTTTCACCCCGAACCTCTCATTGTTTACCACCACTTCTCCCTTTGCCACGAGCTTCCCGTTTATGAGAACGTTCAGTGGTTCGTCCACCATCTGGGTCAGCTCTATGACAGAACCCTTATTAAGTTTCAGGAGATCGTTTATGATCATCCTGGTCCGACCCATTTCCACACTTACCTGCAGCGGAACATCCAGCAAGAAATCCAGATTTTTCGGCTGAAATTCGACGTTCCCTTCTTTCAAATCGCTGAAGTCATCGCTGGCAGAGGTCTCCTGGGCTTCGCTGCTTGCGGATTTTTGATCCTGTGAAATCTCTGCCTCATTCTCTTTAAGTTCAGGGGCATCTGCTTCCATGCTATTGGCCTCCATTTTTCAGAGGTGACACAACTTTAATGGCCCTCTGGTTAAGATACCTGCCTGGGTTTCCCTTAAATTTATCTATTCCTTCTACTCTCAACAGGGCTTCTTTGGCCGTGCCTTTATCGAGATGGATGACATCCCCCTCTTTAAGGGAAAGGAATTCCCTGAATGTAAGCGTCCCTTTGCCTAATTCAACGGACACGTTTACGCTGACTTCGCTGAGGCATTTCTTCAATTTTTCCGTCAGGGCCTTTTCTACATGAGGGGGCTCTTCGGCATCTTTTTTGCCGCCGTTGCCCAACAGGTGCTGTAAGGTAGAACGTGAAAAACAGAGATTGAGCTTTCCCTCCGAATGCTCGGATTTAATTTCCATGGATATCACCCCCACGCCCCCCCCCTGGAATCCAGAGGGAACGGCAGCTTCAAAATAATTAGGGTTGAAATGGAGGCTCTTAAACTTCGTTTTTAGTGGGAATATGGGTTCCCACGCTCTTTCCAGATCATCCAGCAGGTAGAGAGCGACTCTCTTGACCAGGCTTTGCCCTATCTCCTTGAATTCGATGATGTCTTCGTTCCCGGTTACCAGGCCGTGCCCCCCGCAAAGGCGGTCGACAAAGAAATGGGCCTGCCTGGCATCTATAGTCATAACGGCGTGCTCACCAGAAGGGTCCAGGGTAAACAGGACGATGCAGGTCGGCTCTGCCAGGCCGTTGAGAAATTCCTGGAATCTCATTGCTTCAGGAGAACCGCCGCTGATGGAGAAAGGGATATTGAAGTGGGTTAAAAGCGTGGCCTTGAGAACTTTCACAAATCTGTCACAGACTCTACTGAGGGCAGGGAGATTCATGACCGAGTTGATCTGATATCTGGAAAAATCGTATCTGGAGTAATCCTTTGGGACGCTCCCTGTATCCTCCTCCGTGTCCACCTGCCCGGAGGAAATGGCATTTTGAAGCGCT
>CAYVLI010000002.1:6396-31794 GCA_964452105.1 uncultured Nitrospinota bacterium | reverse complement strand
AATTATGTTTCGTGCGGTATATCTGGATTTAAATAAAATGCTCGGACGGCGATGCCTCTATCATTTATCTCATATTTTCCGGGGTTAATCAACGCTAATTTATTTGGAGTTACCCCAAAAAAGAATACCCCGGATGAATCCGGGGGTTCGCCCCATGCATTCGGCGTGGTGAGTGAAGCTCCCACCCTTAAAAGGGTGGGTATCTTTATGTCGTTCCTGCTTCCCCCCTGTCATTCCCGCGAAAGGGGGAATCCAGATCAACAGCCCGCTGTCGAGCGAGGAGAGCTCATAGCACGGGCAATAGAACTGTTTTCGTGGCAGGAACATGGAGGCCTGCGTTTCCCAGTACGTTCCTGCACGCCGGGGAGACGCTGATAAACTAAAATCTCCCGTGGCTACGCCCGGTGCAGCGCAAGCTCTGCACCTGCTTGAGGCCGCTCGAGTTTTTTCAAGGTTAAGAGGATGGGCTTAATGGGCCGGAACGAGCACCGCGGAAATTGTCTGGGGGGGGTCTTGCGACAATCTGATACAGCGAGGGCGAATCAACGAATGATGCGCCCTCGCCTGGCAAGCCGTGTATGAAGACCAGCCTGATCAAATCTGCGAAGTTAAATTATTGGCGGCAGCTCTCACATTATGGCTTTTTTCATCTCCTCATATTGAGCTTTTGTTATCTCGCCCCGGGCATAGCGTTTCTTCAATATTTCCAGCGGCGTTTCCTCCCTGCCGTCCCTGTTGCGGGCATCGCCCGCTATCCATCGCACCAGAAAAACGATGCCCACAATGATTAAGACCCAGAACAGGATCATTATTATCGAGCCTCCCAACATCCAGGATGTTCCTGTACCCCAGCCCATCATGCTTCAAGCTCCTTTCTCGACGACCGCTTCTTGCGGCCTGTTCTTCCTCTTTGACTACGCTTTACTTCTGGTTCTCGATTAAAGGGTGACGTTGCCGGGCGATTCGGATTCGATAGAATACTATATAGTCAGTTTGTCCGGATTTCAAAATTTTCTTGTCGCCCGCCCCCTGTGGATATGTCGAACGAACGGGAGTTACCCGAATTTTTGGCGTGCCCCCGTGTGTTAACCTGACAAAAAATCTTCCTCACGGGATATGGGGGCAGAGAGGGCAGAGTTAATTGGAATACGAAGGCGGGGTTGCAACATTTTCTTTCCATATTATTATTTTAAGGTACTTGGTCAGGAAGAGGATAACGTAAGCCGAATACGCCAGTGTCTGGAGCAGCGTAGGGTTACCGTCATAGCCGACAAAGGCATGGAGTATCTGTCCGGCGATGCTGTTTTCGTCCAGGAGACCATTAATGTTCCATACCTCTGCGATATAGACGGGGAAAACCCCTAATTCCTGAAAGGAGCCTATCGCATGGCTCACGAGGCCCGAGGCGATGAGGATAAGGAGGGATCCTGTTCCTATGAAGAATTTGCGCAGGTCAATGAACAGAGAGGTCTTGAAAAAGATGTAAACGATGCCAGCCGCCAGTGATACTCCAACCAGGCTCGAAAGGATGATTCCGGCTCCGTTTGTCTTAACCAGTGTACTCATAAAAAGAATGGTCTCCAGCCCCTCGCGCAAGACCGTGGTGAAAGCCAACGCTACTAAGACGTATACCTCGCCCCTGGTAATGGCCTGATTGACCTTCATCTCAAGGTCGGCCTTCATGCGGCGGCTTTGATTCTGCATCCACAGCACCATATATGTGAGTATGAACACCGCTAAGAGTGAAGCCCCGGCTTCGAAGATGAGGGAGTCAGCACCCTCGAACTGGATGGATAGCTTTTGGAACAGAACGGCGGTGATGACGGTGGCCACTCCTGCCATTGATATCCCGCTCCAGATATATTTATTGTAATGGGTGGCCTTGATTCTGGTCAGATAGGCTAAGAGGATCCCCACGATCAAAAAGGCTTCAAGGCTCTCTCTCAGGGTAATAACAATTCCTGCGAACATCCCACGGTTCTCCTCTGAAGGGGGGTTTTGGCTGATGAATTACATGATAATGATTATAATAATCATTACAATTCAGATTGTCAACATGATTTTTCGCCTACCGGAGATATTGAATCGTAAAAAAAACTCATCTTTTGTCTTGACTACCCCCCGGGGGTATGCTATATTTCATGACAAGCATCTTAATCGGTAACGCTCTATGGGTAAAGTAATTATGGTAATACGCAGATAAGGTATTCTGCCATGCCTATGCCCCCCATAAGCAGGTAGAGGGTTTGTTCAGGTGTTAATTATCCAAAGAGGGCAAACATGAGAAACCATGTAATTGCTAAGGAAGTGGCCGTGAGGATGAACAAGGTCATCGGCCAGCTTCAGGGAATACAGAAGATGGTGGAGAACGACAGGTACTGCGTTGATATACTCATCCAGCTTTCCTCTGTGGCGGGCGCCCTTTCTAAAATAGAAGACCTGGTGATGAAGCAGCACCTGGAGCATTGCGTTGCGGAAGCCATGGCCTCGGGAGATAAAGAAGAGAAGGAGGAAAAGATAAACGAGATGCTGGAGGTCTTTTCGCGCTTCAGGAGGAGATAATATGTTTCATCGGGATAAACATTAATATTGTTGTGATGTAGATTTTCCCTTATCGGGATATTTTCTGTGGAGGATTAGAAAATGGCTGTTGAAACGAAGAACAGGATGGATATAGGAATTAGGGGGATGACCTGCGCTTCATGTGCGGCGAAGATAGAGAAGGCTTTAAGCTCGGTCCCGGGAGTTGAAGAAGCCAGCGTAAACTTCGCCATGGAGCGGGCGACCGTGAGCTTCGATCCGGATAAGACGGGCTTTGACGAGCTGAAAGGCGCTGTGGAGAAGTTAGGGTACAAAGCTTCAAGTGAGAAGATAGATTTACCTATAGGAGGGATGACCTGCGCTTCCTGCGTGGCCAAGGTGGAAAAGGCTCTCGGAGGAGTGGATGGAGTTCTAAATGCTTCGGTCAATTTTGCGACGGAAATGGCCACGGTGGAATATCTTCCCTCCCAGGCTTCTCTGGAAGACCTGAAAAGGGCCATAACAAAGATAGGTTACAAGGTGCTGGCCGCGGAGGGGCTTGATGATATAACGGATACCGAAAAAGAGGCTCGCCAGAAAGAAGTCAGGCTTCTCAAGATAAAATTCATGGTGGGCGCTATACTTTCGGTGCCCGTATTCCTGGGGAGCTTTCCCGAATGGTTCTCTTGGATGCCCAATCCATTGACCAACTTTTACTTTCTCATGTTTATGGCTGCGCCGGTGCAGTTCTGGGTGGGAAAGCAATTCTACACGGGGTTCTGGGCGGCCCTGAAGAACAAGACCTCTGACATGAACACCCTGATAGCTGTGGGTACTTCTGCGGCCTTCGGCTACAGCGCCGCCATGACACTGTTCCCCGAATACTTCATCAGTAAGGGGTTCAAGCCAACCGTATATTTCGATACGGCCGCGGTGATTATAGTTCTCATACTGCTTGGCCGCTTGCTCGAGGCTGCAGCCAGAGGCAGGACTTCCGAGGCCATCAAGAAGCTCATGGGGCTCCAGGCAAAGACTGCCAGGGTGATAAGAGATGATGAGGAAGTGGACATACCTGTTGAAGAAGTTGAGATAGGCGATGTGGTTGTGGTGCGGCCCGGAGAGAAGGTGCCTGTGGATGGACTCATCATACGGGGCTCTTCGACGGTGGACGAATCCATGATAACCGGCGAGAGCATGCCGGTGGAGAAGGGGGAAGGGGATGAGGTCATCGGCGCCACCATCAACAAAGTTGGAACGTTCCGCTTCAAGGCTACCAAGGTGGGCAAGGAGACGGCGCTGGCGCAGATAATCAAGTTAGTGCAGGAAGCTCAGGGCTCGAAGGCGCCCATTCAGAGACTGGCGGATAAGATTTCCGCTTACTTCGTACCGCTGGTCATATCAGTTGCCGTTTTCACTCTGATAATATGGAATTTCTACGGTCCGGAGCCGGCTTTCCTTTTCGCGCTGCTCAATTTCGTGGCCGTGCTCATAATCGCCTGCCCCTGCGCGCTGGGTCTTGCTACCCCAACGGCGATCATGGTGGGAACCGGCAAGGGGGCGGAGAACGGCATTCTCATCCGCGGCGGCGAGAGTCTGGAGACGGCACACAAGATAAAGGCGGTTGTGTTCGATAAGACAGGGACGCTTACCAGAGGCGAACCGCAGGTGACCGATGTGATAGCCGTAAATGGAATCGAACGTGACAAGCTGCTTCAAATGGTTGCCAGCGCCGAGCGGAATTCCGAGCACCCCTTGGCCGAGGCGATAGTGAACAAAGCCAGGGAGGAAGGGCTGGAATTAAGCGATGCCGAAGAGTTCGAGGCTGTAGTGGGCCATGGTATAAGGGCGAAGGTCGATGGTATCCCGGTATTCATCGGGAACCTCAAGCTCATGGAGGAACTGTCTCTGGATGTTGGAGACCTCGCTTCGGAGGCCGAGCGGTTGTCTGGCGAGGGGAAAACGCCCATGTATGTGGCGCTGGATGGGACCCCGGGTGGGATAATTTCCGTAGCCGACGTCTTGAAAGAAAGTTCGGTCAAGGCGGTTGAGCGGTTGCATGATATAGGCATCGAGGTGGTCATGATAACCGGCGACAACAAGAGAACCGCCGAGGCCATCGCCCGGCAAGTAGGGATAGACAGGGTTCTGGCGGAAGTGTTACCAGAGGATAAAGCCAGGGAAGTCAAGAAACTGCAGGAAGAGGGTAAAGTCGTGGCCATGGTGGGTGACGGCATAAACGACGCTCCGGCCCTGGCGCAGGCGGACGTGGGCATCGCCATAGGCACGGGAACGGACGTGGCCATGGAGGCCTCTGATATCACCCTTATCGGGGGCGACCTCAACAGCGTGGTGACTGCCATACAGCTCAGCAAGAAGACCATGCGCACCATAAAGCAGAACCTGTTCTGGGCTTTCATTTACAACAGCGTGGGCATACCCATAGCTGCGGGTATCCTCTATCCGGCCTTCGGCATACTGCTGAATCCCATGTTCGCGGCCGCTGCCATGGCCTTCAGTTCGGTGTCAGTGGTCACAAATTCACTGCGGCTGAAACGTTTTCGCGCCATGTGACGTCTAATAAACTGAATTTACTCTCAGCCCTTACCATGAGGAGATAGAGTTCAGGCCAACATGATTACGAAGCAACTTCCCTGCCCATTTTTCCCTGTCCAGGAGACGGAGATTTACATAAAGCGGGGGTGAGTGATAACTCGCCCCTGCCCTTCGCAAATTCCATTTATGATGTTGCTATTGTGAAAATGTCTCGTTGAATGAGAGGTTATGTGAATGAACGGTTTCTTTAATGGTTACGGTTCGCTTTTGTTCCTGGCCGGCATAATAGGATTTATGGTCTTTATGCACTCTCGCGGTCACGGATGCTGTGGGGGCCACAAACACGGAGATGATAAGGCGGGCGCCAAGGAAGGGGATGGTGCGTTAAGCGAACCGATGACAAAGGATAAGAAAACACCTGTTAAAAGCGGTGGCTGTCATTAAAATCCGCTTCCTAAAGTATAAATCGAACCCTGCCCGACAGATGGAAAGGATTATTGATTGGCTCTATCTTCTCCTCTCGCAAACAGGGGAGAGAAAGATATCTCGTTGTCCCGTCCGAGATGTTTCCTCTCCCCTTACTTGCGGGACTGGCTGAAACAAGGGGGAAGAACCGGATAGTTTTTGAGGGCTGTTCTCCGAAATTTTTTCCGGTGAGGTATGGCTGGCGGGAAAAAACATTTTGAGGGTCAGGACAGGGGTGAGCGCCATGGCGCAGGATGATGCTATAGACAAGAGATTAGTGAGGCTTGATGCTGAGAAGCTTGATATTAATCAGTCGAAGAGGAAGTTTTTTAAATGGTTTCTTGGTGGGTTATTCACAGTGAGTGCCGCTGCTATTATATACCCGTTCATCAGATATCTTTTACCTCCACAAACCGCTGTATCTGCCAGCAGTGTGAGAATTGGGAAAGTTTCAGATTTCCCTCAAAATACATCCCACTTGTTCAAGTTCGCATCTTATCCGGCGCTATTGATTAATTATGAGGGTAATTATTATTGTTATGGCGCCATATGTACGCATTTAGGCTGTATCGTTCACTGGCAGGACAAGGGAGGTTGCGCCATGCAGATGGGCGCACAGATACATTGTGTATGTCATGGAGGCCATTATGATTTAAGGACGGGAGATGTGCTTGCCGGCCCTCCTCCGAAAGCCTTGCCCAAGATTACTTTAAAGGTGAAGGGTGATGATATTTACGCTGAAGATTGGGAAAACCCTGATTACGTAAAAACTCTTGCCACTTATTGATGTGAGATTAAAATATTTTTTCAAAAAGAAAGGAGGAAGAGGGGATGGAAAGCGAGGCAGGGGAGAAGGCCATAGGGGGCAAGCGAAAATTTTTAAAGGGGTTGCTCTGGTTCCTGGGCACAGTTACCGTAGGGGCTGTAATCTATCCTTTTGTGAGATACCTATCCCCGGTTACGCAGGCTGCCTCCGCCGCCGGCGTCCGGGTGGCCAAGGCGGATATCCCCGTCGGCCAGGCGGCTCAGATAGCATATAAAGGAGAACCGGCACTCGTAATCCACAAGCAGGAGGGTGATTTCATAGCCCTGTCAGCAGTATGCACGCATCTTGGATGCATAGTCAAGTGGCACCCTGATAAGTATGAAATAATTTGCCCGTGCCATGCCGGGACGTTCGACGTCAACGGAAACGTCATAAGCGGGCCGCCGCCAAGGCCGCTGCCGGTGTTTCCCATTACGGTAGCGGGAGACATGATAGTTGTTGGCGCGGCTTGATCTTTAACTTTTTCAACGATGTGAGGAGTCGAAAATGGCTAAATTAAGTTGTCAGCATTGCGGACATGAGGTTGAAGTTCCCGGTCACTGCGGGAAGGAGATGAGCGTTCAAAAGGTGGATGGCAAGGATATGCTGGTCTGCTGGATGGGCCCCCAGTGCGGTAAACAGGAAATCCCCAGCCACTGCGACAAGCCCATGGTCGTTAAAAGCTGAAAATATTGTGAAGATTCTACCGAGCTTCTGAAATGCAGGAGACCTGTACATGTTACAATATAAAAAAATCGGAGGTAGGGGATTGCCACAGTCATTCAACGTCAAGAGGATGCTGGTTGCGCTTATAAGCGTGGTTTTAGTACAGGTCTTCCTGTTTTCAGGATGGATGGTCATTGCTCCTGCTTATGCGGGTGAAAAGGATACGCCTGTTAATGAGAAAGGGACGCCCCGGATCCAGGTGGACAGGGACTTTGTGGACTACGGTGAAGTCCCCCTTCAACAGATGATAAAGCACCGCACCATAATAAAGAACGTAGGCGATGCGCCGTTGAAGGTGGGGTATAACTGCCCCGAGCATGAAGGCATGATTCATACCACGGTGCTTGAGGGCTGCTGACCGCCGCACGTGGTTGTGAGTTCCACAACCATAATGCCCGGTGAGGAGGCCTACGCCGAAGCGTCTTTTACCATGCACGAGGGGATGGAGGGGCCGCACCTTTTTATCTTGCCCATTCAGTCGAACGACCCCAGGGAACCCAACAAGCTCATCAAGATCAAGGCTGATTTCGTGAACCCGGGGAAACTGCAGAATTGAATACGCTAAACAATGGATAGCCATCTCTGCTGATTACGTCGCCCGCAGAGGGTGAAGGTAAGTTTTAAATGTCAGCTTTGAAATTGAAGAGAATTATTCTAATTAGCGCTGTACTGGCTGTATATTTCTTTTCCGGCGCCTGCCCCTTGCACAGTGCAAACGGTTTTCCCACAGACGGCGCCGATAGTGGGCCTGCTCTCTTTGCATACTGCGGAGTTCAGGCTTGCCTGAGCAGCGACTACATTTCCCCTCAACAATATAATGCGGGTCCACACCATTTGACTCGCACCTTGAGTTTTATGCCCAGCCAATCTTTCTTCGAACCTCCATACAAGCCGCCCAGGGCTACGCTGTAAGTAACTTCTCTTTTGCAGCGAGCACCATTCTTTTATTTCAGAATGAATTCTTTCATCGGGTAAGCGAGAGGAACGCTTTCATATAGTGTATAGGGCGTTCCAGCTCGGGAGGCAAAATTTATATGCGTAATAGAAACTCTTTGTTGATGGTTATCTGCTGTCTGGTACCCATAGGTGTTCTATTCGCCCTGCCTTTTCTGGGAATAGGCTTCAACAGCCTTTCGTTTCTGGTCGTAATATTGCTCTGTCCGCTGTTGCATCTGCTGATGATCCGGAGAGCTCACGGCGATTATCAACCTGTTGAAGCTTCCCGTGGGCTGGAAAAACCGGATAGAAAAAACAGGCATTCTACCATGCTATCAGGGAAGGGAAGCAAATGGCGGATATAGGTTACCTGACTTTATATATGTCGATAGTATTTTCAGCCTTCGCTATCGTCTGTTCTTTGCTGGGGGCGGGAAGAAAACGGAGGATATTGCTGGACAGCGCCAGGAATTCGGTTATCGCGGTATGCGCATTGATAAGCGTGACGGCGGCTGCCTTGATCTATTCTCTTGTGGTTAAAGATTTCGGAATAAAATACGTGGCCGAGTACGCCAGCAGAGATTTGCCCCTCATCTACAGGATTTCCTCATTCTATGCAGGGCAAGCCGGTTCACTTTTGCTCTGGGCCTGGGTGCTCTCCATCCTTTCGGTGGTGGTGGTGCTTAAGTTTGGCGAACAGGAAAGCGAGACGAGACCTTACATTATGACGGTGCTCATGGTCGTAGTGGTCTTTTTCCTAAGCGTTATGGTCTTCTTCGCTCATCCCCTTGAGAAGTTGAGCCAAGCCCCGATAGACGGCAGCGGACTCAATCCTCTGCTCCAGAACCCCGGCATGTTCTTTCATCCGCCCACCCTCTACCTGGGATACATCGGGTTCACCATACCTTACGCATACGCTGTCGCCGGTTTGCTGGCCAAAAAGATGGACAGCCACTGGATTGTAAAGACCAGGACATACACCATATTCGCCTGGTACTTCCTCACCCTGGGCAACCTCTTCGGCTCCTGGTGGGCCTACAAAGAGTTGGGTTGGGGCGGGTTCTGGATGTGGGACCCTGTGGAAAACGCTTCCTTCATGCCCTGGCTCACCGGCACCGCTTTCCTGCACTCTGTGATGATTCAGGAAAAGCGGGATATGCTGAAGGTGTGGAACATGATCCTCATCATCATAACTTTTGCGCTCACGCTCTTCGGCACTTTTCTGACCCGAAGCGGGGTCATATCCTCCGTGCACTCTTTTACCGCCTCGCCTCTGGGCCCTTATTTCCTGGGGTTCATCGCGGCGGTTCTCTTTTTCTCTATCACTCTTCTTTACGCTCGCCTGGATGTGCTCAAGGGGAGTAACCAGCTTGACTCCATGCTGTCGAGGGAGAGCTCTTTCCTGTTCAACAACCTGCTCCTGGTGGGTGCGATGTTTGCCGTGCTATGGGGTACATTGTTTCCGCTCATCTCGGAGGCGGTCACCGGAGAGAAGGTAAGCGTGGGACCTCCTTTCTACAACCAGGTCATGGTGCCGGTATTTCTTGCCCTGCTGTTCCTGACAGGGCTTTGCCCTCTGCTGGCCTGGCGCAAGACCTCTTCCGGCAGCCTGCGCAAGAATTTTATGTTGCCGGGGGTGTTGAGCGCGGCGTCCGTGCCGGGCATCCTGATTGCGGGTGTGAGGAATCCTTTCAGCGTGACGGCCTTTGCGCTGGCGATATTTGTTGGGATCACCATTCTGCTGGAGTTCGTTCGCGGAGTGAGGGCGCGCGGCAAGCTGGCCGGAGAAAATCCTCTGGCGGCCCTGGTCAACCTGGTGTGGAAGAACAGGCGCAGGTACGGGGGCTATGTAATACACCTGGGGGTTGTCCTCATGTTCGTAGGAGCGGCGGGCCAGGCTTTCAGGGTAGAAGAAGAGGCTGCGCTGAACAAGGGGGATTCGTTATCGATAAAGGAATACAGGCTGAAATATAACGACCTCAAAGCTTACAAAGAGCCCCATAAGGAGGTGGTTTACGCCGACCTCACCCTGAGCAAAAACGGTGTATATCTGGGAAACATCAGGCCGTCAAAAGAATTCCATCATAAATTCGATAACCCCACAACCGAGGTGGCGGTGCGCTCGACACCTAAAGAAGACCTCTTCGTCATTCTGGCCGGCTACGAGGAGGGGAAAGTTGCCATTAAAGTCATTATCAATCCGCTCATCTACTGGTTCTGGCGGGGCGGTTTTTTGATGACCATAGGCGCTGCAATCACTCTGTGGCCCGACAGACGGCGCCGCAAGCAGAGGAAGGTGCGAAGAGGGATAAGTATTGGTAAAACGGAATTGAAGAAAGAAATCATCACTTGATGAAGAACCATCTGGCAAGTCTCTGATTATTGTTTCCTGCAGGTGGAGAGTCAATTCGCAGCAAATAAAGGAGTTTTGGTATGGAGATATTGATAACCGTGGCTCTGGGATTTACGGCGACCATTTTCGTTTTATGGCCTTTGATTAAAGGTGATATGGGTTTTGAGGCTTCACCGGTTTTTTCGCCGAATAGGGGATGGACTGATCTTCTTCTGCAAAAAGAGGCTGCCATAGGAACGCTCAAGGAGTTGGAATTCGATTACGTTTCCGGGAAACTTTCCCATGACGATTACTCCAGGCTTAGCGCCGGATATGAAAACAGTATGATAAGACTCTTGAAGGAACTTGACGAATACGACTCCCGTGACCCACTGTCTCAAGCCCTGGAGGAGGAAATCCTGGCTGTGCGGAAGAAAGAGAAATCAAACGACTGTTTCTGTGTGCAATGTGGTTCACCGGTGACTGCGGGTTTTAACTATTGCCCTGATTGCGGAGGCCGGGTCAATCACGGAGAGGTGGGCGGCGACAGATGAGTTCTGCGATAAATGTTAGAAAAATAGCGCTTCTGCTGTCCGGTTTTTTACTGCTGGGTCTATATCTTGCGCCTCATGCAGAAGCCGAAGAATTGAGGATGGGAGACGTAGCAAGCGGACTCATCTGCCAGTGCGGCTGCAACAATGTGTTGAGCGTGTGTGAGATGCAGGGCTGGGCCGTCCCAGCAAAGGCGCTGATTCAGGAAAGGATTAACCAGGGCTGGAGCAAGGAGGAGATCATATCCTACTTCGTGGAGCAGTACGGTCCTAAAATCCTCGCCGCGCCTCCCAAAGAGGGTTTCAACATTACCGCCTGGGTCATGCCTTTCGTTCTCATCGGGGCTGGTGCTGCGCTCATCCTGTTGTTGCTCAGGACCTGGGTCAAGCGGGAACGTTTTCGAGAAGGCATGGAGCATCAGTCTCTGGCGGAAATGAATGAAGAAGAAACTTCCAAATACAGGGAAAAACTCAAATCCGAGCTTGACTCCTGGAAATACTGAAGAACAGGGAGAATAACTGTGAAAAGGAAATACTGGGTGTATCTGGGTTCTGTGGCTCTAATCGCCGTATTCGTGGGCTTGCTGGCCAAAAGGGTGTATCTGGAGGAGGAAAAACGCAAGCGAGACGAAGCGGGCTACAGTACGTTCGCTCTCACCCTCGAGCCGCGCCGCAAAGCGCCTGATTTCTCTCTCAAGGATTTGAACGGGAATGAGGTCGGCCTGCGCGCCATGCGGGGGCGGGTGGTGCTCATCAACTTCCGTACCACCTGGTGACAGGCTTGCTTAAGGGAGGGTCCCTTCCTTGAGACGCTTTACCGGAATATGAAGGACAGAACCGATTTTGCTCTCTATGCCATAAACGTCGGTGAAGTAGAAGGGATTGTCAAGAAGCGGATGACCGAGGAGGGCTGGACTTTCCCCGCTTTGCTGGACACCAGAAGCGCCGTGGCACGGGATTACGGTATAACCGGCCATCCTGAGACCTTTCTCATAGACAAGAAAGGGGGCATAGCCGCTTTAGCCATAGGAGCCCGAAAATGGGATGGAGACAGAGCAAGAACACTTATAACACAACTGCTTGCGGAGTAATTGAGTTGAAGATGCAAAGAACCGAACTACGAAGGCTGCATCTTTTTTTGCATGACATTCCTGAAGTTCAGGATTCCGTGGACAGTATCGTTCTAAAGGATTAGGGGGGAATTTCCACCCTTGTTCATTAAAAGGAGAGTACGCTTTGGGCAAGAAGGGAAGAAAGAGGCGATCGGCTTCATCCGATGTAAGACCGCGTCTGGCGAAAAGAAACAGTAAGAGGAATTACCTGTTTCCGATGATTATAGTTGTGATACTGGCGGTTGGTGGAATTTACCTGGTGATGGGAGCAAAGCAGAAGAACGATGTCATTGCAGATAATTCCGTGAGCATGGCGGGGATAGTGCAGGCTTCGGACGGGCCGTACAAGTTTCGCGAGACCCGTACGACCCTCTCACCCTCGCTTTTCGTAGGCGATGTCGCAGCGGCATACCGCATTGCGAGGGAGATTCCAGAAGTCATCGACCAGCTCTATTGCTACTGCAGATGCGCTGATAACTTCGGCCACAAGAGTCTGCTTTCCTGCTATGCGGACAGACACGCTGCCAACTGTGACATCTGTATGGATCAGGCGAGGTTGGCGCTTCAGATGCACAAAAAGGGCAAAACCCCTGCGGAAATTCAAAAAGAGTTAGACAGGCGCTTCGGTTAGAAACTGGTGAACATGCTCTCCTTAAGTGATGTGAAAGTGAGCGTAAGACGGTTAATGCGGTATGTTCCCTGCCCCAGGGCTGTGCTGAAAAAGGAGTGGCGGGTGTTTGACTTTCGGCTCTCAAATCGGCTTTAGTCTGAAGTGGCGTCGATGCGCCTGAAGATATCGAAGAAGCGAACGTTTCTCTCTTTAATTATCTTGAGGCCCGCCTTGACTATATTCCCTGGGGTGTCCCTGTTGACGTTGGGGCCTATGAATCGCGACATGAAGGGATTCATGACGTTCAGCATCAAGGCCAGAAAGGGATTGCGGCTTATCATGTGCTCATACATGATCAGGCGACCGCCCGGTTTCAGGACTCGCTTTATCTCCGATAGGCCCGCCACGGGGTCTGGCACCGAGCAGAAGACGCAGGTGCTGGAGACAGTATCGAAACAGTCGTCCTTGAAGCCAAGCTGTTCTACATCCATATTCAGCAGAGCCAGTTTTCCTTTTTGAATCCCTGCTTTGGTTTTGGCCCGGGCCAGCATCCTGTCGCTGATATCGATGGCGGTGACGTCGCTCCCTTCGGGATAGAACTCCAGACTGTGGCCCGTTCCCACGCCCACTTCCAGTATTTTGTCCCCGGCTTCTTTAAGCATTTCGGCCCGCACTTTTGCGTTCTTACCCTTCACCTCCATGAAGGTTAACATATCGTAAAACGCCGAATTACGGTTCCACCTTTCCCTTGCTGCGGTCTTTTTCCCCATTTCCTCTTTTCCGGCAAAAATCGTGAAATTGCATGAAGTGTTTAATGAGACTCCTTATTAGACGCCCGCTGCTTTGAAATGTTCAAGGAGACAAAGGGAATGCTTCAAAAAGAAAGGGTCCGGGCCAGGCGGGAACAAAAGCCCTGCCTTGCCGTTCGGCATCTGCTTATTTCTGTTTCAATTCGAGGAATGCTTTCTTCAGTTTCTCCATGCCTTCTTCTATCTCGGAGAGTGGCGGCGTGAAGGCCAACCTGATGTGACCTTCGCCGCCGGGGCCGTACTCGGTGCCGCTGCGGACGGCAACTCTTCGCTGAAGCAACTCCTCGGTCAGTTGCGCAGATGTGAGGGGCAGGTCGAACTTGCAGAAAATGTAGAAGGCCCCGTCGGGCGGCACGCATGACAACCCCTCTATTTTTTCGATTTCCTTGAGCATCTTGTCCCGCCTCGAAACATATTCCGCATGCATATTTTCAACGCAGTCCTGCGGCCCGTCCAGGGCGGTGAGAGCCGCTCGCTGTGAGGGATGATTGACGGTTCCCGTCAGGGCGCAGTGCAGCGGCAGGAGCGGTTTCACCAATTCTTCCGTGCCAGCCAGGTAACCGATTCTCCAGCCGGTCATGGCGTAAGTCTTCGAGAAGCTGTTCACCACAAGGCAGCGCCTGCCGAGCTCGGGAAGAGATGCTGCACTGACGTGTTCCGCTCCGTCATATACAAATTTGTGGTAAACCTCGTCGGATAAAATCAGCAGGTTTGTTTTTGCGGTGACTCTTGCAATGGCTTTGAGTTCTTCTCTTGAGATAAGCGTGCCGGTGGGGTTACCGGGGTTGTTGATGATTATCATCCTGCTCCGGCTGCTTAATCGGCGCTTGAGCTCATCCTCCATAACCCGGAAATCTTGAGAGAAGGGGACGGTGACCGTCACTCCACCCACGGCGCCCACGCAGGTTGAGTAGAGGGAATAGGTGGGATCGAAGACCAGTACCTCATCCCCGGGGTCTATGTAACCGGCCAACGCGCAGAAAATCGCTTCCGTGGCGCCGTTGGTTATCAGCACCCCTTCCTGCCTGAAGTCTAAATCGCATTCGTGTTTGAGAAACCGGCAGATAGCTTCACGCAACTGGTTGTCTCCCGAAAAAGGAGCGTAGTGGGTGTAACCTTCCTGCATGGCTTTTAGTGCGGCGTGGCAGATATGGTCAGGGGTGGCGAAAAAGGGGTCGCCGATGTGCAAACGGGAGAGATTATCCGGCATCGACCGGGCCATGAGTTTTGAGCGTTCGGTGGCCCCCAGTCGTTTGAGCATTTCAGATAGCTGGCGCATCTGCTGTTGACAGTATCCCTTATTTAAAGTTTCAACGCAGTTTCCTGATTATGTCCGGACATCGCTTCGCAGGGCCCTGGTTTCCTCCAGATCTATTTTAATTTCAGACCCTCCCGTTTTGATGGCTACGCCGTACACTTCGGCGGCTTCCTGGACGGATATGAGGCCGTCGCGAACTTCTTTCAGCACTAACCGGGCGTCCCGTGTCCTGGGGTCGTGGAGGCCGCCCCCGCCCGGGTAGCAGAAGACAGCCCGGTCGCCTCGCTTGAGGATCGTCATGCCCTTGGAAAAAGGTAAATCATCGCCATTGATGGTGACCCTGCCGGGTGCGCCGTCCCTTCCTCCGAGAAGACCACGGGCCGGGTTTAGGACTCTGTCCGCGTTGACTCCGAGCTTAAGCGGCCGCTCAGAGCGCGAGCTGAGTATGATGCGCTGCCCCCAGCCGCCCCGATAACGCCCGGCGCCTGCCGAATCCGGGATAATCTCCTTGGCCTCGAACAGGACGGGAGCATAGTTTTCTATCATCTCAATGGGGATATTGGACAGGTTGCTGGGGTAGCTGCAGATTTCACCGTCCTTCGTGGGATAGGCTCCGGTCCCTCCGTTGGCGGTTATGAATTGTACGATAGATTCACCGCGATTTCCCTCGCCCACCAATACCTGCATCCACAGGGGCGCGGAACCGCTGTAGGCCATCACCTTATCGGGAAGGGCCTCCGACAGGGCGCCGAACAATGCCGCATGGGCCATGTGCCCGGTGAAGTGGCGCAGATTTACGGCAGCGGGATATCTGGCGTTCATGATGCAGCCCTCCGGGGCGGTAACATTAATAGGACGGAAGCAGCCTGAGTTATTGGGTATGGCAGGGTTGGTGACACACTTTAGCGGATAGGCTGTATAGGCGTAAGTATAGTTCATTACCGCGTTTATGCCGCGCTGGTTCTGTGGAGATGAGCCGGTGTAGTCCACGCTTATTTCGCTTCCGGAGATGGTCACTGCGGCCCGTATGCGTATGGGTTCTTCGTAGCCGTCCATTATGGCTTCATGGGTGTAGGTTCCATCCGGCATTTCCCGAATGGCCTCACGCATGGCCTCCTCCGAGCGGGAGTTGACTTCCCGGGACAACTCTTCCATATCCTGGAGGCCGAATTCATCCATCATTTCCTGGAGCCTGTTCGCTGCGGATTCGTTCGAGGCCACCATGGCCATGATATCTCCTATGGTCTGTTCAGGCACCCTTACGTTGCTGCGAATTATATCGAACAGATCCTGGTTGGCCTGGCTGCCTTTAAAAAGCTTGCACATGGGGATAAGAAGGCCTTCCTCGAATACTTCGCTGGCCAGACCCAACCCTACGACTCCGCCTATATCCGGGGTGTGGGCGATGGTGCCGGCCAGGGCTACGAATCTACCGTTGTGGAAGATCGGAGTAATGATTGTGATATCCGGAAGGTGTCCTGTGGCCAGCCAGGGATGGTTGGTGATGAGGACGTCGCCGTCACGGAGCGATGGCGAAGGGAACTTGCGCAGGAAATGTCCGGCCGTGATGGGCATGGTTCCGATGAAAGAGGGGATGGCGTAAGAGGCCTGTCCCAGCGAATCGCCTCTGGCGTCCATGAGGGCGCAGGCGAAATCGTTGGCCTCTCTTACGATGGGGGAAAAGGAGGTGCGCATGAGCGTGGCCCCGGCTTCCTCAGCTATATATATGAGCTTGTCCCACAGGACTTTGAGAGTGATGGGATCGAAGGAACTCATTTGCCTGCCCTCTGCTGAAAGTCCATTATGACGTTTAGGTGGTCGTCCACCGAAGCCCGGGATGACGGTCCGACGACTATGGTGCATTCCCGCTCTTCTATGATGGCCGGTCCTTCAGTGTGCCAACCGGGAGTGAGCTTATATCGGTCGTAAACAGGGCATTCGAGGTAAGCGCCGTCGCCGCCGAAGCAGGCGTTCCTCCTGCCTTTCAATGCGTTTTTCGTCTCTCCTCTACCTGCTGCTTCGATTTGCACCGGCGGAAGCGATGCTGAAATTAGCATACGCAGGTTTATCAATTCAACGGTGGCCTCTTCCACGTTCCGGCCGTAGTTCTCACTGTATATCCTGTGAAAGGTTTCGCTCAACGAGCCCCTGTCTGCATCCGTAAACCGATGGGCTGGCATGGGTATATTAATCTCGAACCCTTGCCCAACGTAGCGTAAATCTGCTGTCTTGACGAACGTGATATTTTCCTCGGTGATTCCGGACCTGTTCATGAGCTCCTTACCGCGGCGCGTCATCTCCTCATATATTTCGTTCAGTGTTGATAAATCCACCTCATCGAGCCTGGCGATGTAGGACTGCACGAAGTCGAAAGAGAGGGGTGCGGTCAGAAAACCGAAGGCGGCCAATACGCCTGGCGCTCTGGGGCAGATGATTCGAGGGATTCTGAGGATGTCGGCGACGCGCCAGGCATGGGCCGGGCCTGCGCCGCCGTATGCGATCATGGCGAGGTTGCGGGCGTCGATACCCTTCTCCGCCAGGTAGACGCGGGCGGCTTCGGCCATGTTTGTGCACACGACCTGGAAAATTCCCCAGGCAGCTTGCGCTTCACTCAGGCCGAGAGGGGATGCTATTTTTTCGACTGCACGGTTCGCCGCTTCCGGGTTGAGCTTCATGCGTCCGCCCAGGAAATAATCGGGATTGAAGTATCCCAGTATCAATGCGGCGTCGGTGACCGTCGGGTCCTGGCCTCCGAAGCCGTAGCATACAGGTCCCGGATCAGCGCCTGCGCTGTCAGGCCCCACGCTTATGAGCCCCATTTCATCGAGCCGTGCTATGCTCCCGCCTCCCGCGCCTATCTCTATCATGTCCACCACCGGAAGACGCACGGGAAGACCGCTCCCCCTTTTGAAGCGATTGGCCCGGGCGACCTCGTAGTCATTCGTTATGCTCAGGTTGCCGTCCCGCACCAGGCAGCTTTTGGCCGTTGTCCCTCCCATGTCGAAGGAGAGCAAATCCTCGACGCCCAGCAATCTACCGTAGTAGGCTGCGGCTAATGAGCCGGCTACCGGACCGGATTCCAGAACTCTTGCAGGGTAGGTTGCGGCAGTCTCCCTGGCCAGTACTCCACCGTTTGAAGCCATAACGTACCAGACGTCGTCGAAAGCCTGCTCTTTGAGCCGGTCGTCCAATCTATTGATATACTGATGCGCTATGGGCTGAACGTAGGCGTTCAGGACGGCTACGGAGGAGCGCTCGTACTCACGCCATTCGGCGAAGAGGTCCGACGAGAGGGTAATGTGTATCCGGGGGGCTTCTTCGCCGAGTATTCTGCCTATCTCCTGCTCGTGCTCCGGATTGGCGTAAGAATGGAGCAGACACACGGCAACGGCCTCCACGCCCTGCTCCCGCAACTCCTGCGCTATCTTCTTGACCTCGCCTCTGTCAAGCGGCTGTATGATGCTGCCGTCGTAAGCCGTCCTTTCGGATACCTCTCTTCTCAGATACCGCGGCGCCAGAGGCTCCGGGAAGAGCAGATGCATATCGTAGACGTCGTAGCGAAGCTCGCGCCGGAACGCCAGCAGGTCCCGAAACCCCATGGTGGTTATCAGGCCCGTTTTAGCGCCTTTGCGCTCTATGATGGCGTTTATGATGAGCGTGGTGCCGTGTACGGCGTTGTGAGCTTCTTCCATGCCCAGGCCGAAATCTTCTTTTATCTGGTTGAGGCCGTTGACCACTCCCAGTGAGGGGTCTTCCGGAGTGGTGAGGCATTTGGAGATTCGTATTATACCATCCTGTTGGTCGAAGATGACGAAGTCGGTGAAGGTGCCTCCGATGTCGAACCCCAGCCTGTACCTTTTTTTACCTCTGCCTGCTGAAGACAACGCTATTCTCCTTTACTCACATGGTATTCGGTTGGCGCTACGCTTCAATTCCTGCTTCTCAATACCCGCACGTCTCCTTTGCGGAAGGTCACCTTCTTGCTGTCGAAATGCTCCAGTAAGGGTATGGCGTACTTTCGGGAAATATCCAGGAGGTCGCGGAACTGGGCAGCCGTTATCTCGCCTTTCTCCTTGAGGAAGGCCGCCAGCATTTCTTCCGCCTTGCTCAGGTTGTTGCTGTGGTATATTACCTTGTCCTTGATCCTGGTGACCGCCCCTTCGTTTATGAGTAGCTGAAGCATTTCTTTCCCATCCTGCTCGGGTATAGAAAGACGACTGAAAGCCTCATGAGGGGAGGGAGGCTGAAAGCCGGAGGAGCGGAACTCTTCTTCCAGCCGCCGTTTGAACTCGGTCTGTTCTTCCTGCAATTTTACCTTGTGAGTGGACAGACGGACCAGGTCTTTTTCCACTACCAATTTACCTTTCTTTTGCAGGTATTCCATGCACCTGGTAAAAGTCTTGTCGGCGGATGGGGCGATTTTGCTGCGAAGCTCTTCTCTGCTCATCCCCCGTTTGAGTGGGTTTTCCCTGTGAAAGGAGGATAGCTGTTCTTCCGCGCGCCGGGCCATGGCCTCGAAGGGCAGGCGGTGGGTCGCCTGCATTTTTTCCTTGTCTATGAGGATGGCGCTTCCTTTGTCTATGAGGTCTTTTATATGCCGGCGGATTTGATCCAGCGGCAGGTCGAACCTCGGATAGAGTTCTTCGAGGCTGAGTCCCGCCAACCCTGCTTTAAGGAGCATGGCTTCTACGACCTCATGATGTGTGCCCGTCTCCAGAACCTTGAGGTGGTCCAGCACCTCCTTCCGGTTTCTACGGTACCTGGTGGTCTTGACCTCAAGAATCCGCCCTCCGCCGATGGTGATTATGGGAGAGTAGCTGCGGATGACGAAGCGGTCTCCGGGGAGCGCGGACAGGGGCTTCTCCAGCATGAGCTGGACGTAGGCCTGGCCGCCCTGTTCCAGTCTGTCTCTATCGAGCAGTATCACCCGCGCCATGACTTCGGCCGTGCCGTGATGGAACCGCACCCGCGCCCGCTGCTTGATTGGATGCGGCGCTGACCCCAGGAGAGACATTTTAGAATCGATAAGGGTGGTGGGATAAAGCCTGCCGGGGATGGAGAGCACATCACCCCTTTCGATAAAACTTTTTTCGACGCCGGAGAGATTGAAGGCCGTTCTCTGACCGGCCGCCGCCTCCACGGCGCTCTGGTTATGTATCTGGATATTTCGGATGCGTGCAATTATGTTTCGAGGAAACACTTCGACCTGGTCTTCGACTTTGACGGACCCCGACGTGAGTGTGCCGGTGACTACCGTCCCGAAGCCCTTCATCGTGAAGACCCTGTCTATGGGCATTCTGAAAGGGCCGGAAACGTTTCTGGTTTCCACCTCTCTGGCTATTCGTGATAGTTGTGTGAGAAACTCCTGCAACCCCTGGCCGGTTTTGGCCGAGGTGAACACGAGAGGGCATCCATCCAGGAAGGTACCTTTCAGGAACTCTTTTACGTCTTCTTCCACCAGAGCCAGCCAATCCTCTTCCACCAGGTCTGTTTTGGTTATAACCACCAGCCCGCTCTTAATTTCCAGCAGCTTGCAGATGGCGACGTGTTCGCGGGTTTGAGGCATGACCCCTTCATCGGCTGCGATAATAAGGGCCACCAGGTCTATGCCGCCCACGCCTGCCAGCATGTTCTTTACGAAGCGCTCATGCCCGGGCACGTCCACGATGCCGATGCTTATGTTTTCGTCCAGGTCCAGGTGGGCGAACCCGAGGTCTATGGTTATCCCTCGTTCCTTTTCTTCCTTGAGCCTGTCCGTGTCTATGCCGGTGAGCGCTTTTATCAAAGCGGTCTTGCCGTGGTCGATATGACCTGCGGTTCCGAGAATGATCCTTTTCATCAGATTACCAGCGATTCTCTTATGGTTCTGTTTTTGAGAGTTGGGAAGCGAGGTTTTTAAGCGCCGATGAGATTTCCTTCAGTTCTTCTTCCTGCACCGTGCGCATGTCCAGCATGAACCTGTCCTGGCTTATCCGCCCAAGTATGGGTATTTTTCTTTTGTGCAGGCGCTCTTCTATTTCCTGCGGGCTCAGCCGGGAGGAGGTCAGGGAGACGACCATGGTGGGGAACTCCACGCTGGGGAGCGAGCCGCCGCCGGCCTGGGAGACATCCTCGGAGACGCTAACGGTCAACATCTTTCCCGGATGCCTCTTGATCGAATTAGCCAGCCTGGAGGCTCTGCGCTTCAGTTCTTTCGTGGACTGGGCCAGCATGCTCATGGTGGGAATACGGAGGAGGGCTTCATCCCCGTCGAGGTATATCTGGAGAGTGGCCTCCAGGGCGGCTATGGTAAATTTGTCCACGCGCAGGGCTCTTGCCAGCGGGTTGGCGGACAACTGCCTGATGTATTCTTCTCTTCCCAGGATAACCCCTGCCTGAGGCCCGCCCAGCAGTTTGTCACCGCTGAAGGTGACGAGGTCTGCGCCCGTCTTTACCTTCTCCTGGATGGTCGGTTCCGGGATAGTGGTCTCTCCCGCTGAGGAGACGGGATTTCCGCTGCCCAGGTCTTCCATGACCGGTATGCCGTACTGTCTGCCGACTTCCACCAGTTCCTGCAGGGCAACTTCGGCGGTGAACCCCGTGATCCTGTAGTTGCTCGAATGCACCTTGAGGAGCAGGCCGGTATCGTCTGTGATGGCGGAGGCATAGTCTTTCAGGTGTGTCCTGTTGGTGGTGCCCACTTCCTTCAGGTCGGCGCCGCTTTTGAGCATTATGTCCGGTATCCTGAAGGAGCCTCCTATTTCTATAAGCTCGCCCCTGGAGACGATGACTTCCTTTCCTCTGGCAAGGGTGTCGAGCGCCAGGAGCACTGCGGCGGCGTTGTTGTTGACCACGAGGGCGGATTCGGCGCCGGTCAGTCGCTGCAGTATGGATTGGAGATGGCTGTGTCGTGATCCCCGTTGGCCTGTATTCAGGTCGTACTCCAGGTTCGAATATGAGCCGCCCACGGTCAGGATGTTATTCAGTACCTCTTTCCCAAGGACGGCGCGGCCCAGGTTGGTGTGAAGGACGATCCCCGTGGCGTTGATGACTCGCTTCAGATTGAACCTCTGAGAGTCGCGCACTCTTTCCTCCACCTCCAGGGCCACCCTTGCGGCAGAGGTTTCCTCTGCAGCATTGATATCACCAGCGTCGCCGGAAAGTATTTTCTTCCTTTTGTTTTCGAGCGTTTCTCGAACGCAGTCCAGCACATACCATCGCGGGAACTCTTCCATGAGTGTCCCCATGCTTTCTACCTGCAGCACTGCGTCCACCGAGGGGAGCATTCTGAAGAGGGTCTGCTTTTGTGAATCCGCCATGAATTTGCCCGATCCTGGATTTCAATAATAGGTTTATTATTTTTAAACCCTTATGGTTGAGGCGTACTAAGCTCATAGAGTCCAACTATTATTCTCCAATTTAGTTTAAGTATGGTGAAAGGTCAACGATAAATCCCCCGTAATGCCTGCCTGTTGTCCCTTGACAGGCAGCTGGAATAGACCTAAACTCTGAACGGCATAGGTTATAAGTTTGTTTATTTTACATTCATCAGAGGAGATGTGAAAGATGGCTGGACGGTTTCAGGACATTATTTACGATAAGGTCGATAATATAGCCAAAGTGACGCTCAACCGGCCCGATAAATATAACGCCCTGAGCCAGAACCTGCTGCGGGAGCTGAGGGAGGTCCTTGACGAGATAAACGATGATGAAGGCATCCGGGTGGTGATCCTCACCGGGGCCGGAGACAGGGCTTTTAGCACGGGGTTCGATCTGTCATCGGGAGAGCTTATGCCCGACGAAGCCGCACAGGACAGGCGGGTAAAGAGCAACTTCGATACCATCATCAGAATCTGGAACCTGAGGCAGCCGGTAATCTCCGCGGTGAACGGCTACGCCATTGCGGCGGGTTCCAATCTTGCCATGGTCTGCGATATCACCGTGGCTGCGGAGAACGCAGCTTTCGGCGAACCGGAGATAAGACATTTCGCGCTATCTCCCCTGCTGCTCCTTCCTTACATAACCGGCTACAAACATCTGCACTATCTCTACTACACGGGGGACACGGTGGACGCTCAGGAGGCGCTGAAACTGGGCATGGTGAACAAGGTGGTGCCATTGGCTGAACTTCAGGACGAAGCCATGAGGGTCGCCCGGCGCATCGCCATGGTGCCGCCCTATGCAGTGCAGACCACCAAACGAAGCATAAAAGGCGCCTACGAGATGATGGGTTTCAAGAACGCCATGGAGTATCATCGCAGCAACGATGCTCTGGTTTTAGACGCCAGCCGGATTCCGGAAAAGATAAAAATCTGGGAACTGCTTCGTAATCAGGGTTTCAAGGCGTTTCTGGAGTACAGGGACGGGCCGTTCAAGGAGCAGTCATGAAGCACCGGAATCTACTTTATGTTTGTCTTTCGAAAACCTGAGCTGAGCAGACATTGAACTTCTGCCTGCGCCGGGCGACACGCTGAATCCGGCATGGTGCAACAGCTTGATCATCCTGGCGTTGTTCTTTAATACCTCTGCCGTGAAGCCGTCGAGCCCCTGTGCCCTGGCTACTTTAATGAGGTAGTTCAGCATGAGGGTGCCCGCTCCACGGTTCTGCCAGTCGTCGCGCACTATGAGAGCCACTTCACCCATGTTTGTCCCGGAGTTCACCGCGTAGTAGCCGACGGCAATCAGGGTTTGGTCTACTCCTTCCGCTTCGCCTACTATGGTCATGTGAGTCGAGTAGTCGATGTGGGTGAACTTGCGGAGAAAGCTCAAGGGGAAGAATTTGAGATGAAGGAAGAAGCGGCTGTAGATGGTTCGGTCCGATAGGGAATAGAAGAAATCCTGCATGGAGGTCTCGTCCTCCGGCCTGACCGGGCGGAGCCGCATCCGGACTTCCGAGCCTAATTCCACGATTGTTTCGAGATGAGCGGGATAGTTCTCGGTCATCGAGTTACTCTCATAGTCTGATAATAGCATCTAAAGCGCCTGCAGGAGACCCGATTCGATAATCTCTTTCAGCGCTTGCAGCGTGAAATGATGGCCGCCCCTGTGTATTCGGAATCTACCCAGCAGAGGGATTCCGGTCAAAGCCATCTCTCCGAGCAGGTCTCCGATCTTGTGGCGCACAACTTCCGTGCTGAAGCCGTTTTCGATGTACCTTGGTGTGTCCGCACCTGTATTCAGGTAAGAGTTCCCATCCGCCGCCAGGATTTTGCTGAGGCTTTTAGGTGAATATTCGACGCTCTTGTAGATGCCCTTAACGAAACGGCGCCATTTAATCAAAAAGAGCGTTCGTGCACGGGATATGTCGCTCATAAAAGTATCCGGGGTGAGCGAAATGGTATGGCTCTGTATCCCTACGGCGGACGATTTTTGAGAGAAGTCGATGCTGTACTCAACGAAAAGCTCTTTGCCGGGATGGATTTCGACGAACTGGCCTTCTCTGCCTTCGCTCCTGAACTCTTTGGCCACGGTGAACATTTTCCTTTCGGCCGCCTGCTCCACGACATCAGCCTCCTTGAATCGAAGGGCATATTCCTGGAAGCTCATGTAGGGCAGGTCGTCGCCATCCACATCTATGATGAGATTATCCACGAAGATGTAGGCTACGGCGAGGAAGTGCTCCACCACGGCCACGTGCGGGCGGGGGAGGGGCAGCAGCAGGTGTTCCAGGTAGCGGAAGGGAGTGAGATGTGTATTATTGCGAAGGAACTTTCTCACGAGACCCTCCCGCCAGCCGCTGTGCGTCAGGGCTATGTAGATGCTCGAGCGGCAGATGTTTTTCAGGCGGGCGGGGATTTCAGGCCGGTGTTCGAGATCGGTTCTCCTGAAGACAAGGCCGGTTCCGGGTTCTGCCGGATGCAGTGAGACGTTCACGGTGCGACCGTCCACCATGCTCACTCCGCTGAAGGAAACGCTGCGAGCTATGGTGCGCTGGCTGGCGGAACGATAATCTTGGGTTTTAGCCCATTGCAGGAGTTCGACATCTGCTGAAGTTACATCCATCAAGCGATTCCATGAATAGGGAGGGAAACGCCTTCACTGCTATCGCTCGATGACTGAGCTCAGCCGTTAAGGCAATTCATCCCGGTTAATTTCCTGTTTAAATATAAGGGGCGGGTTTGAAACCCGCCCCTGTACCGATAGGCTATATCGTTTATCCTTGAGGTACGCATCATATTTTCAGGCGAAGGCCTTGCCTTTTTCTTCTGCGATTGTTCCCAGGAGATTCATTATTCTTCCCGGCGATTCTTTAATCTGTTCTTCCGCCCTTCTCAGCATGGACATGGCTTCCGTGGGGCAGGTGGATACGCAGAGGCCGCAGCCTATGCATCTTTCCACAATAACCGTGGCGGAGCCGTTCAGCTCTATGGCGTTGACCTGACATCTGTCCACGCAGACTCCACACGCAGTGCACAGGTCGGGATCGCTCTGGGCATGGAAATTGGATTTGGCCACGGCGGTGGGTATGTTGAGGTGCGTTATGCCTCGCAGAATTGTGCAGCAGCAGCCGCAGCAGTTGCAGATGGACAGGTGGCCTGAAGATGTATTCGTGGAGCAGTGTACGAGGCCCGCTTCTTCTGCCCGGTTGAGTGTGGTGATGGCTTCTTCCTTGTCCACCTCTCTGGCGATTCCCTCGTCTATGAGGTACTGAGCGTTGGCGCCGAAGGCCATGCAAACATCGATGGGTTTGTCGCAGCCCTCTCCCTGCATCTTTTTCTCCACCCGGCAGATGCAGTCGAACA
>CAYVLI010000002.1:0-6296 GCA_964452105.1 uncultured Nitrospinota bacterium | reverse complement strand
TTGTCGCAGCCCTCTCCCTGCATCTTTTTCTCCACCCGGCAGATGCAGTCGAACACTCCGATGAGCCTCGCTTCGTTTACGATGCTTGAGACTTCTTCCCGGCTGAAAACTTCAAGCTGTGCCTCGATGTTTTTCTTGTTCGGTACAACCTTGAAATAGGGTGTCTCACTCCTGAAGACTTCCTTCCCCAAGGCAGCATCATAGTACTCTTTCACCTTTTCGTTGAACTCGGGGGTGAGGTTCTTTAATTGCAGTTCCCAGATGCCGGGCAGGAAAGGAAGAAGCGAGTACCTGGCTTCTCTCTCGCCTTTCCTGGAGCGGAAAGCGAGCCCTTTATGGGCCATCTGTTCGAGCAGGTTTGCGGTCTGCTTTTCGTTGTTGCCGGCGCTCTCGGCTAACACTGCGGCGGGGCGGGGAACCATGGATAAGCTCATGGCCATCTCCGCTTCTTCTTCGTTGTACAGGCTTTTGAGAATATCCATCTCGACGCCGCTTTCCGTCCTGGGGAAACCCATGGGAAGGCTGTCGAATTTTTTCTGCAATTTGTCATAAATGTTTTCAGGCATTCAATCTCCTCCTGAAGGATTGGAATAATCGTTCATGATGCTTGTGATGCCTGGCGCATCGCGCCGCCCCCGCGGTGATATCCTAAAGCGTACTATTTCTCTATTTGAGATAATTGACTGTCAACCCACTCCATGTTGCTCTTTATGAGCTCGGGTATGGGCAGTTCATAGGGGCAGCGCGGCATGCACTCGCCGCACTCGGTGCAGGTTTTTCCCTTTGCGATGGCTGCTTTTATCCACTCGCGATCGAAAGCTGCTGCGCCCATTCTTTTTATTATGCTGCGTATGCCCAGCATGGTCTGGATGTAGATACCTTCCGAACAGGGCAGGCAGTAATCGCAGCGTCTGCAGAAACTGTCCTTATGTTCTGCCTTAATCGCCTCCATTCGGGCGATTTCTTCCTCGGTCATGTCGTAGTCGGGCAGCGTGAAAACTTCCCAATTCTGGTCGACTTTCTCGATGGATTCGACTCCCGGTATCGGGACCACTTCGGGGCAGGAGAAGGCGTATTTCATGGCCAGGGTGGCGTCTTCGATTACGCCGCCGGAGAAATTCTTCATGGTTGTTATTCCCATGTCTTTTTCTATGGCCATGGGGATGACTTTCTCTTCGGCCTTGGGTTCCAGAAAACTGTGGCAGATCAAGATGGCATCGAAGTGTCCGTCGGAGATAGCCTGTTCCGCCACCTCCAGGTTGTGACTGGTTATGCCCGGGAAATCTATCAGGCCCTGGTCGCGTGCTTTCATGAGTCCTTCGAGAGCGCCACCGGGAGAGGTCACCTTTTCGTAGTCTTTGAAGCTGCTTACGCCGTGGCAGTTGTATATGTCTATCTTCTCCACCTGGAGGAGCTCCAGGCTTTTGTGGAGGTGTTTAAGGAGACCCTCGGCGGTTCTGTCCGGCGACTTGCTGGAAATGTAGACCTGTGCATCCATCTGCTTTAAGGCCTTGCCGATGCGCTCCTCGCTGGTGGTGTAGCTGCGGGCGGTATCAAGAAAGTTTATCCCTTTCTGGACTACATGTTTCACCACTTCAATCGCTTCGTCTTCGCTCACCCGCTGAATGGGTATTCCGCCGAAGCCAAGTCTGGTAACCTCCAGATTAGTCCTGCCCAACCGTTGCTTGCGTATCATGAAATTCATCCCTTCTGACGGTGGTAAAAAAGGTAGATAATCCCCCCTACATCGCTATCGTATTTTTCTCATATTACGACCTATAATTCAACTCTAATTTTAAGCTGCGCCCATGGGGAGGCTGCTTCCAATCGCCCCGTTGCTGAAATAGCTCCATGATAGAAACCACAGATGGACACAGATTTTTTTATGTTGAGGGACAAAAATTCGGCTTCTGGAGGGGTTGAAATTCAGGGTCTTATTATCGCCTGATTGATGGCCGCCGGAGACGGAGACATAACAGGGCAACCAAATAGGAAGGGCGATAGGGGGCCTCCTTGTGAGTCGCCCTGGGAGGCACAGGGCCTACCCCTACAGGATGAGAGTGGCAAGAGGCCGCCTCAATCATAGAGAACGACAACCCGAAAGCTCCCGGCCGCCGCTACTCTCTTCCAGAAGTACCCGAAAAAAGCAAACCACGCCCCCGGATACACCAGCTGCACTCACCGGCAAGTCCGGCACACCCCCTATTGGTCAGCTACCCTTTACCTTCAAAATGTGGATATTCTCCGTATCAGGCTGATATCTTAAAGCCGGAGGGCCATGCTGTAAAAAGCATGACCCTACCAGTAACATCACATTTTGAGTTGTATGTTTTTTATTGTGATGCAAGCTTCGTTTCCGGTTATCAGTCGTCTCCTCTGACTATCAACCACGTGGCAGTAGGTCCACCAGTATCGAAATCGGCCACCTGAAAACCGATGTTAGTGACCTCGTCGAGTCGAAGGATAGGCTGCCCTGCACCGTTAATGCACCCATCCGCTCCTATGCCATCGCAATTGAATGCCTCGGCATCAGAGAAATCGAGTTTCACTGCCTTTGTCTTACCCGGGCCTACGTAAGTCCACTGCCCCTGCCAATAAATGTCGCAACTGGCGTCCCCCGCGGGGCAGGTCTGCCAGCCGGATTGGGTAAAACCAGTGTTCATGTAGACATTCACATACACAGCTTGAGTGCCCAGGTTTTTAAATTTAATTTTGAGCTCCTCAAAGCTGGAGCAGTCGGAGTAAATTCCAGATATGACACTGTCTGCGCAGCCACTCGCTGCAGCCAGTGGGAAGTTGTCTGAGATGCCGATTTTGCCCAGACCGCTCAGGGCGAAGCCGACGCCATGCTTTTCCAGGTCCAACACAGAGTCGATGGACCCAAGTCCGAAGTTCTTAGTGAAAGCCCCGCTGCTAAGGTAGGCATCGGATAGCACGAGTTTCCCATTATCGTTGTCATCATTGTCGTCATGGTGACCAGCTAACACTGTCATGGGCACCATCGCCAGGATCAGAAACGCAGCTAATATAGCCAGCTTTTTCATGTCTGCCTCCTTTAAGTTATGTTATCCTAAACAAATTACCTTATGATAACGTTAACCCTTATCACCCCCTTTCAGGAATACAGAAATGTAGATTACAGTCTATGGTAATCATGAATCCAAGATCGATGTCATTTTATCTTTTTCTCTACTTTTTTGCCTCCAGAAAATCTTTAACCGTTTTGAAAAACTGTAAGTTGACTTTTTCAAAAGGCATCATATGAGCCGCGTTCGGGATTTCAACGTATTGTTTAACTTCGCTGCCCAACTCCTCTACCAGCAGTTTGTTGTCTTCCTGGGTGGCAAAGGTATCGTATTCTCCTCGTATGACCAGCGTTGGTACCGTTATCTTGGAAGCATCAAACTGCGGATTGGCTCTCATCATGTCCACATTACGCCCTAATGGAATTCGTAAGGCGCCTCCCAATTCACCAGATTTAGGATCGGAGTTGAGAAGCGCGTCTCTAAAAGCTTCAAAAACGCCGTGGATAATAATCTCATCCTTGGAACCCAACCATTTCCAAAATGCATAGGTGGGAGGACCAATAATCACTTTTATCTGGGAATCATAGGCGTCTGCATAGCCGCGATATTGTTCAGCCACCCCCAGGCTCTTGTATCCAGGAGCGAAAAGGATCAGCTTGGCAACCTTATCCTGATTTCTAATGGTATAAATGGGCGCTGTTCTTGAAGCGCCGAGTGACCAGCCCAGTAAATGGACCTTGGATACCCCTCTAAGGTTGCTTATGAAGTCCACCACCCTCTCAACATCATTGATAACAACATCCGAATGGATGGGTGCTTTGCTTTCAGGGAAAGCCGCAGGTATATCCATCGATGGAGGTCTTGTGGATAGCCCGTGCCCTTCATAGTCCAGAGTGAAAGTATCCCACCCTCCACGTGCAAAATATCTCATCATTGAGCAATTTTCGTAATCGAGGTCAAAGGCGACGTATCCGGGGCTACCATAGCCATGGAGAAAAAGTATAACTTTTCCCTCTTTGGGGGCTGTCCGTTCACGACCGGAAAGCACGACCTCTCTCACATGGATAACAACATTGGGATCGAGGTTGTATTGTTCATAGAAGGGTTCAATGCTTTTGTGATTCACAAAGTAGTCATTGGTAACGACCTCAAGAGAAGGGCCAGCTAGTGTATGCTGAATAGGTGCTATGAGAACAAGACTTACTAATACTACCAGCAAGGCGAACAATTGCTGTTTTAACTTCCTTATGTAACCAAACATAGCGACCCTCCTTAAAATGAAATTATCCATCGCCAATACATGAGATTCGTTTCCTATTAATATCTTGAATCATCTTATCCCTGACCACCGCCCCATTGTCAAGATAAAACGCAGGTTTCTTTAGGGGGTGGGTCTTAGGGCCTGCCTATTTTTATTCAAGCAGGCCTGCGGATTTGAGGCATTGGCGGATGAGGGAGTGGGTGGCGCGGGGGAGGTCGTATTTATCCAGCTCTTCGGGGGAGGCCATGGCGGCGTCCAGTATGTCGGAAGAGGGTTGGGGTTCGCCTGAGACGTAGCTGCACATGAAGTCGATTAACACGTAGTGGTATTGGATTTTTCCTTCCTTATCTTTGATTATCGGTTCATAGACTTTGACTATTTCACCCGCTTTTACCACCAGGCCCGTCTCCTCAAGGACTTCTCGCTCTATGGCGCGGGAAAGCTTTTCGCCCAGATGGACCGCGCCGCCGGGTATGCTCCACCGGCCATAGCCCGGTTCCTTGCCGCGCTTTACCAGCAGCGCCCTACCGTCCTTTATGATTACCGCTCCGACGCCCACCACGGGGTTATCTGGATATTCCCTTTTTATGATGAATTGGTTTTCTTCCATGGGGTTATTTAAAATAGCAGGGCAACCACAGGGATTGCCCCTACATAAGACTTAAGGGGCGGGTTACAACCCCCCCCGCCCCTTAAATAGTGGGTCGGCATGCTGCCGGGTGTGGGGGCCAGACAGCACTGTGTATCAGAGACCTGTGACCTGTCCCAGGACCAGTATTATGTCCTGTATATCCACGGTTGAGTCGTTGTTCGCATCCAGCCTGCAGAGGTCGTCGCTGGTGGTCGGCTGCGGGTCTGTACCGACCAGAACCCTTGCCATGAGAATAGCATCCAGTATGTTTACTTCTCCGCTTCCGTCCGCATCACCCCTGAGCGCGCATACTCCGGTAGGGAGTATGCCATGGAACGTCTCGTCGGGCACCGGAATCCTGAGCACTTCGCCGGTTCCCACATCTCTGATGACATCCGAGGATGTCGGGACAAGCGTCCGGCCGTCGGTGACGGGAACGTCGTAGAGTTGAGTTAAATCGATCAATATCGTGTCATCCGGTGAGAGGTCCAGGTCCATATCGCGCACCGGAGCCGGGCCTGATAGTGAAGCTACTATGTCTCCCAGCATATCCCTGAATCGAGCTTCCCCTGCCAGCTCCGAGGGGTCAAATGATATGAAATCGTCGCTCTGGTCATCTGTTTCGTTTCTCACCGCCTGGGAACCCTGGTTGTACAGGTCTATACCTGCCTGGAGGGCGGCCTTGGCGTCGGCGAGCCGGTTATTGGACAGGGTTAGGAGAGTGGGGTTAGAGGCCGAGTTGTGTATGAAATCGAGCATTCCCTCTACATCATCTATCTCCATCTGGTTCAACACTACATCGATATCCACGTTTATGTCGTAGGATGCCAGGACGAGGAGGAAGCTCTTGAGAATATTCAATCCCGAGCGAACCATGAGCACGTCGCTATAGTCGAACTCCATCGTTATCACTTCCAGCGGCACGGGACTATCCGTGGTTATGACGCTCTGGAAATTCGTATCCGTAATCGCCGCAAGGTTGCTCAAGGCGCCGTTAACCTCGTTCAGCAGGGACTCCGGCGTAGTGAGAAACTTTGTCTTGGCCGATGGCAGCGCGGTTAACAGGGCCTGTAAATCCCCGCCGGTGGGCAGAGTGCTGGGGAAGATGGTGTTGCCCTGAGCATCCACAGGATAATTGGGTAGATCGATACCGAGGGGTGGCTCGTCCTGCATGATGTTTACAGTGCCGATGAACTCTGCCTGGGTAAGAAGATTCTGTAGCTCGGTGGATTGGATGAAGTCGAGTATCCTGGTAAAGGCGTAGAAGAAGTTGGCCTCCTGATTGGTGGGATCGAGTCCGAGCGCCGTTTCGAAGGTCCTGTTGGCCGGGTTGAAGAGGAAGAAAGACAGCAGGCTCTTGCCGGAAGTAATCAGTTCC
>CAYVLI010000001.1:6422-37617 GCA_964452105.1 uncultured Nitrospinota bacterium | reverse complement strand
AACTCGTCCATGTTGGCCTTCCCCACCATTACGATTCCGGCTTCATTGAGTCTGGTCATCACCGTGGCATCGTAAGGAGGATAGAAATCTCCCAGTATCTTCGAGGCACAGGTGGTCCTAATCCCTTTCGTGCAGATAAGGTCCTTTATGGCCATGGGGGTGCCCAGGAGCGGGCCTTCGGAGCCTCCTCCTTCACGAACCGCATCCGCCCTTCTTGCGGCTTCCATCGCCGATTCGCTCGTCACGCTTATGAACGAATGCAGCGAATCTTCCACTTCGGCGATGCGCTCTATCACGGATTCCGCCACCTGGGTGTAGGTAGTTTTTCCTCCCCTCGCCAATTCCTGCATCTCATGTATGGTCAAGCCGCAAAATTCCATTCTATCCGCCATATAAGTCTGAAGTTACCGTTTCCCCTTCATTCAACCACCCGAGGCACCTTCACGAAATTCCCCTCCCGCTCAGGAGCGTTCCCGAGCATCTCTTCTATGGGATGGGAATCTTTCACCTGATCTTCTTTGAAAACATTCACTATAGGCAGAACGTGCGATGTGGGCTCCACATTGCTGGTGTCCAGTTCGTTAAGCTTATCCACATATTCGAGGATGCCGTTCAACTGACTGGTAAATTTTTCCTTCTCCTCCTCTTCCAGTTCCAGGTAAGCCAGTCTGGCTACGTATTCCACTTCTTTAACGGTTATTTTCATTAATGTATCCTTCAAAAGATAAAAACGCATCCATGATAGAACCTTCAGGCGAATATACTAAATACATCATTTATAATAAACCATAAACTAAACAAAGCTCGCTTCCCCGCCGAGAAAATTTCCCGCTGTCGGGCCGCAGGCGAGTTTCGAGCAATTTTATTTAAAACCCTTTATGCATCAAACAAACAAAGCTCTCCTAAACTTCTTTGAGGCCCGCATATTTCACCATCAATTTCTTGCGGCCGAACTTCTTGAAGTTGATTATCAGCTTAAGGCCTTCTCCTTCGCCTTCCCGTCCGGAAACTGCTCCCACTCCGAATTTAGGGTGTATCACCACCGCACCTTTCTTGAAAGGGCCTCCACCAGCTTCCGCCGCCATCGCCGCCCTTCCGCGTACGGATGAGGTTTCACCGCATCCGCTTTTTCGCTGGCGAAGAACAGTATCGCCCATAACCCGCACATGCTCTTCGGGTATGTCAAACAGAAAAGGCGACGGTTGATTGTGGACGGATACGCCGTGCAATGTCCTGGACCGAGCTCGGACCAGGTACAGTCTCTCTTTCGCCCGCGTCATCCCCACGTAGCAGAGACGGCGTTCCTCTTCGAGCCGTTCCATATCTTCGCTTGATCTTGCATGAGGGCAGAGACCGTCTTCCATGCCCGCTATGAAGACCGCGCGGAACTCCAGGCCTTTCGATGAGTGCAGCGTCATGAGCGAGACCGCCCCCAGGCTCTGGTCATAGGAGTCCTGCTCGGATATAAGGGAAAGGCGGTCGAGGAAATTTTGTAGCGTAGGTTGGGGCTGCGTTTCCACGAATTGTCGGGCGGAGGACATGAACTCCTTCACATTCTCCGTGCGCACGGCTGCAGTGATGGCATCGTTCTTTCTCAGGTAGTCCAGGTAGCCCGTGGTCTCGACGATCCTGGAGAGCACTGCTGCGGGATCCAGGCTTCCGGCCTCATCCAGCAGCCCCTTCAGCAGGAGCATAAAATCTCCGAGCCTGTTTCCCCGACCCTTCCCCAGAAGACCTCGCTCCATGGCTTTTTCCATACCGCTGTAAAGCGGCAGGCCATCCTCCCGGCAGATATACTCCACCGCATCCAGAGTCTTATCTCCGATTCCCCGGGGAGGGACTTTTATAATGCGGCTCAAGCTCACCGAATCGTAAATATTGGCCACGACCTTGAGATAAGCGATAAGGTCTTTTATCTCCCTGCGCTGGTAGAACTGTATGTCACCGACCACCTGATAAGGCACACCTGCGGCTCGAAAGCCCTCCTCGATGACCCTCGATTGGGCATTAGTGCGATAGAGTATAGCAACATCCCGGTAGCTGTATCCTCTGGAAACCAGCTGCTGAATGGTCCTCCTTATGTAATCCGCTTCCGCTCCCTCGTCTTCTGCGATGTAATAGGTTATGGGGTCCCCTCCACCTCTCCTGGTCCAGAGGGTCTTCTCTTTACGCCCCACATTCTTGCTGATAACGGATGAGGCCACGCTCAGGATTGTCCCCGTGGAGCGGTAGTTTTCCTCAAGCTTCACCACACGCGCACCCGGAAAATGTTCTTCGAAGCGCAGGATATTCTCCAGGTTCGCCCCCCGCCACCCGTAGATGCTCTGATCATCGTCCCCTACGACGCACACGCTGCGGTGTTCGCCGCCAAGAAGTTGTATCAGTCTGAACTGCGCGTAATTGGTATCCTGGTATTCATCTACCATTACATATTTAAATTTTTTCTGATACCTTTTAAGGATATCCCCGTCCGACTCCAGCAATTGCACCGTTACCATGAGCAGATCGCCGAAGTCCAACGCCCTGGCCTCTCTGAGCCTACTCTGATACATGGGATATACCAGGGCCACCTTTTCATCGAAAAAATCCAGGCCCTCTCCCCCGGCGAATTTCCCCGGCGTTATCAACCTGTCCTTGAGGCGCTCGATCCTGCGCTTAACCTCCGCAGGAGGGAATCGCTCGGAACTGATATTGAGCTCCTTCAGGCATTTTTTGACGACAGAGGCGCTGTCGCCCCCGTCGTAAATAACAAACCCCTTGAGCTCTTCACGCTTCCACGGATTTTCACGGAGTATCCTGCTGCACAGCGAATGGAAGGTGCCCAGCCACAATTTCCCCGCACCCGGCCCCAAAAAAGCAGCGGTCCTCTCTTTAAGCTCATTGGCGGCTTTATTGGTGAAGGTTATAGCCAGTATGTTATAAGGAGCCACGCCCAGCGCTCCTACCAGATGGGCGATGCGATGGACAATGACCCTGGTCTTGCCGGAACCGGCTCCAGCCAGCACCAGCAGAGGCCCTTCCGTATATCTTACAGCCTCCTTCTGCATATCGTTGAGGCTGCCGTCGATATCTATCTTCTTCTCTATTTTCATCACGATAGGGAGATCAGGTCATGCGCCTGGGCGAGGAATTCAGTCTGCCGTTCCTGTTTCTTATGATCACATCGCTCCCGTAGAACCCCTTCTTGACCGTCGTGTTTGCGTATATCCAGGAACCGGGGCCCACCAGAACGCCTGGAGACGTCACCGAATTACATCCCGTTTCCACGTCGTCTCCCAGCACTGCGCCAAGCTTCTCCAGTCCCGTATCGTACTGCCGTCCGTTTACTGTAATAACGATGGGCTTAATAATGCCCGACTCCTTGTCCTGCGGGCCGCGCAGCTCCAGGTTGGCCAGCTTGGTTCCCGCTCCCAGGTTCACATGACGCCCCAGGATGCTGTCGCCGACGTAGGCGAAATGGCCGGCCTCGGCATGATCCAGGAACAAGGAATTTTTTACCTCGGTGGCGTGGCCCACCACCGCTTCATCCCCTATTATCACTCTGCCCCTGATATATGCGCCCTGGCGCAGTTCCGCCCCTCTGCCTATGATGGTAGGGGACTTGATAACCACCCCCGGCTCTATTATCGTTCCTCTTCCGATTGCTATGCTTATCCCTTCGAGGTACACGTCCTCTTCCAGGACCATGTAGCCCTGGGACGAAAGAATGCCGTCTCGTTCCTCCGGGGTTTTCTCCAGAAGCGGAATCAGCCTCGCCCCATCCAGCTCGAAGAGGGCGCGGCTGGAAGAAGCCACATCACTCGAAAGCGCATTCATTATGTATCCATGAAGGTTGGCCACCGCCTCCCAGACATTTGTCAGCCCCTGGAATAGAGACGCATATCTGAAACCAGCCAGGCCCTGGAAAAAAAATTCAGGGCGAAACTGCTCTCCGCTCTGTGATTCGTTCATATCAGGCTCCAAAGCTGTTAAAAGATTCACTTATGAGAATCTCGACCTGCAAATCTCACCGCCCAGGGTCGATAATTCCAAAACACCTTCTCTTCTCCTGCAAAGAAGCTTCTCTTTGTTCAGCATCTCATCAATGAGCCTTTCCACGTCCAGTTCCCTGAACCTGCTCCTCAGCTCATCCTCTCGCGATGCTCCCTCTCTGAACATCATTTCCATTATCTGCAGAGACGCTCTGCCCATCGGCGTGGCGTCGCTCTTCATCTCGCCGGCCAGGTAGGCGGCGCCCTCAAAACCTATATCCGACAGAGGCTCCTCGTCTTCCATCCCTCCTCTTAAATTAATGCCCGTCTTGTCTTCGGTGCCGGAGTTCCTGGCGAAAACCGCCGCTGCAGGATGCCCCTCCCGGTGCGCCTGGAGGTAAAGCATATCTTCATCCTCGACAAACCTGCGCTTGTGGACCCTGCATCTGCCCCCCAGAACGCTGCTGACCTGCTTCATCAACACCGATTGCAGACCGTTCCATACGGGGCTTCCCCTTTTCAGTTTTTTCCTGTCCGTGTGGTACACATAATAGGTTTTCTTAAAACCCCGGCTAAAGGGTTCGTTGATGTGCTCAAAATATTCCCTGCGGGATAACCGCGACCACACCGACATCGTGGCAACGTAAGAGTTCACCGCACTCTTCAGGCCGTTCCCAATGAACACCCGCTGCGCCTCACCCTTTTTATCTTCAAGCCACCCTCCTGTTATATTATGGCCCGATTCCTCGCACCCCATATATAAAGCACGTCCCTCATCTCTTGCGTTCCTTCCCTTAAACGGCCCCGTTAAACTCAGGGCAGACCTGGGATCACGCCGCTCTGCACCGGACCCCGCCGGCAGACGCCGCTCCGCTATCTCCTTCAGAATCCACTTATCCCCCACACCGGTCTGCGCCGTTTCCAGATCCAGGCCGCCCACGGATGACAGAACGTTTATGTCACTCTCCACCGTAGTGACGAATAGACCGCTTTCATCCCCTTCATGATGATTCTGCATGAGGTATTCCGCCTGGAGGTAGGCAATCTCATCTCCGGTGAGGACTACCGCCCTGTCATCATCGGGCAAATAGTCAACCCGATAGAATCGGTCCCCGTCGGCGTCGAACACCGCCGCGCTGACCAGGGCTTTCCCGACCGGCATCTCACGCCTCTTGCGTCTTCCGTTTTCAAAAAGGGCCGCTACCGTCCTGTTCCCGCTGTAATCCCTCCCTCCGCTTCCAACCAGGTCCGAACCGATGTATCTGTTCCCCTCCAGTTGGGTAACCCCGGAGCCGCGGTTCACAGACCCCTCCCGCGAAGGATTGACTTCTATCACCTCTCCTACTCCCAATCGTTCGAAAACTTCACGCGCTATATCAGTATATGAGCCGTTGGCGGGGTCAACTATTAAGGTCAGAGCCCTCAGGGCGTCCGCATCTTTCAACCAGGAGTTTCTTTCCTGACAACAAAAATCCTTGAACAGAGCCTCGGCCGGCGCCGAAACGTCTTCCGCTTCGGAACTGTCAAGCTTCTCTATCGCAGCGTAATCGGTCTTAAAGACAGCCTCGCTTATCAAGTCATCCTCTGCCGGCAAAGGTTTCAAGGCCAGGTAAGGCAGGAAGATTTTTATACCGTTCTGGTCCGCAGGATTGTGCGAAGCCGTTATCACCAGGCTCAAGCTTGCATCCCTGTGAAGCATGAAGAGAGGTACGGCAGGCGTGGGAAGCACCCCTGCGGCCAGCACACTGGCCCCTGCCCTGGCTGCCCCTCTTAACGCCGCACCTGTCAATTCCCCTCGCTCGTCCCGGGGGTCCCATCCGACGATAACTTCCCGGCCCGGCCCCATCTCGCCCCAGTCCATCATGCACCGTACCACACAGTAGCAGTAGAGCTCCACGAACTGCTCCGTGATTACACCTCGCTCCAGGAACGCTTCCTGCGGAGAGAGCGTCCTGATACTCTCATGGTGGGACGGCAGGACAATGCCTCTGACTCCATCGGTCCCTTGTAGTCTCACAAAAGAACTCATACAGGTAATCTCAGCCTGTCGCCATCAGTATTCAGGGGCACAGCGCCCTGTACCCCCATTTTGTCCAACCGTAATGAGCAAACCTGATTAGACAGACCATGCAGTATAAAAAATACTCAAGCCACGGTGACGGATTTGGCCAGAGATCTGGGTTTATCCACGTTCCGCTTAAGAGCCAGGGCGGTGAAATAGGCAAAGAGCTGCGCCGCCACCAGTTGAGTCAGCGGGGCCGTGAGTTCAGGCGCGGGCGGCAGGAGCAACGCTTCATCGAACAACTCCTTATGCTGCTTAATGCGATTGAAATGGAAAGCCATCATGCGCCCGCCCCGGGCTTTCACTTGCTCAACGCTGCCCATGTTAAGGTTGTAATTCGAGTCCCCTCTCGGCGGCACGAAAATTAATGTATAAAGCTCCTCGTCTATAAGCGCCAGTGTCCCATGCTTCAGGAACCCGCCCGGCATCCCCTCCGCGTGAAGGTATGCAGCTTCTTTGTACTTCAGCGCGGCTTCAAGAGCTATGGGGTAATAGATGCCTCTCCCCAGAAAAATCCAGTTTTTCTGGCCGCTGTTTTTACGAGCCAGGTTGTTTATCAGACCCGATTTTTCGTTGAGTATTTTCTGCAGCAACGGGGGGAGGTCTGAGATGTCTTTTCTCAACGAATCCTCTTCGCTTTTCGAAATGGTCCCCTCCATCCGGGCCAACGTTATAGCTGTCCTCAATAGCACGACTATCTGAGCCAGAGCAGCCTTGGTGCTCAACACACATATCTCGGGTCCCGACCCCTGCATGATGGCGTGGTCCACCATCCGGGCCATGGAAGACCCCATAACGTTCACGACGGCCGCAGTTCTCGCCCCCCGCCCCTGTGCGAATCTCAATGCGCTCAGGGTGTCATAGGTCTCCCCCGATTGTGATACCGCCACCACCATCGAATCACCACCCACCGCAGCCAGGTTGTTGAACTCATCAGAACATATTGCGGGGATAAATCTTCCCGCGATATCGGAGAAATAGTACTGCGCTATCATGGAAACATAATAAGTGGTCCCGGCGCCTATTAGATAAGTCTGCCCGCTCTCGGCAATGGACCGGGCCAGGCGTTCGATCTCCTCCTCGTATATGTTCAGTGCGTTGACCACCGTATGTGGCTGCTCGTGTATCTCCTTGAGCATGTAATGAGGATATCCACCCTTCTGGGACATCTCCATATCCCACTCTATCTCCATGATGGACTTCTCTTTTATATCCCTGGTGAAAATATCCTTTACCGTATAACTGTCCCTGGTCAGTATGGCGTATTCCCCATCCTCCATCACCATGGCCTTCTTGGTATATTCTATGAAAGCGTTGAAATCGGAGCCCACATAGTTGGCTCTCCGGCCTATGCCAAGTATGAGAGGGCTCTCCATCTTGGCACAGAATACCCTGTCGGGATCGTATATGGAAACCATCGCCATGGCGTAAGTTCCTTCAATGCAATGTAGAGTTTGAATGAAGGCTTCCTCCAGGTCATTGGTCAACGAGTAGTTCTTCTCCATGAGGTGGGCGATGACCTCCGTATCAGTCTGTGAAACTAACCTGTACCCCTCCCCTTCCAACCCTTCCTTCAACTCGGTATAGTTGGAGATTATGCCGTTATGCACCACGGCGAAATCCTTCTTGGCGCTGGTATGAGGATGAGCGTTTTCCACGGCCACCATACCGTGGGTCGCCCAGCGCGTGTGGCCTATGCCCACTTTGCCCCTGGGTTCGGAAAGTTTCTCCTTTATCTCCACCTCCTCGATGGTTCCTATGTTCTTTCGCACATCTATGGCCATATCATCGACCAGGGCGACCCCGCAGGAATCGTAGCCCCTGTATTCCAGGTTTTTCAAGCTGCTGACTAATTGATGAGCAACATTATTAAAGCCGGCGATACCGATAATTCCGCACAATTTAAAATCTCTCCTTATTTCGGGAATGTAAAATGATGAGGAATCCGTTCCCCGGAAGGTATAATACATCCGGCAGCAAGAGTGTTGCCCGATCCAACCATGACATTATCGCCGACAAACGACCCGATTTTGTGCAAGCCGGTGTCCATTTCCATTCCATTGCTTTTAACCCGTACGGTGCCGCCGTCCAGATAGCCGTTGATGGTCATGGTTCCAGAACCGATATACACACCCTGGCCTATTACGCTGTCGCCAACGAAAGAAAGCCGGCCAATCTTGGACCCGCCGAAAAGCACGCAATTTTTAAGCTCCACCCCGAATCCCACCACCGAATTGGCCCCGATGGAAGTGTACTCCCTGACCAGGGCGTTATGCCCCACGAACGAGCCCGGCCCAACGTAGCAGGGGCCCTTTAACAGTGTACCCTTCTCTATGGTGACATCGTTCGCTATGACCACTGGGCCCTGTATGCTCACGTCCCCCATGAGCCGGGCCTCCTTGGAAATAGAGGCATACTCCCAGGAATCCATTATCATTTTGTTGCCTCGCAGGATGTCCCAGGGATGTCCTATATCCACCCAGTCCTCTTCCCAGATGGAAGCTTTCAACCCCTGCTCACCGATAACCGCATCCAGCGCTTCCTCCATGACGCAATTGCTCTCTTGCAGCAGATTAAAAAAATCGCTGGGCAGAATGAACGCTCCGGCCAGGACATAATTCCCCAGCTCTTCCCCATGCGGTTTCTCTATTATTCGGTGGATGTTCATCTCCCCATCCATAAATATGTTGCCGTACCGCTGGGTGGCGGGAGTGAGACAGACGGACGCTATGGGAAGCTTGAAGGAGTTGAAAGAATTGATGGCGCCGTTGTATATATTAGAGCAGGTGAGCGTATCCCCATACACCAGCATGAAGTATTCACCACGCAGAACTTTATCCCTGGCCTTCAGGACTGCATCACCTATGCCCGCCGGCTCATCCTGGACGGCATAGGTTATGTTAACGCCCTGATCGCCACCGCCTTTAAAGTAATCAATTATCTTTTCCCGCTTATAACCCACCACAAGCACGATATCCACGATCCCCGCCGCTCTAAGCAAAGATATGATATTCTCGAGAAGATACCTGCCGCTGATGTTAATCATCACCGCAGGTCTGGTGGCAGTGAAAGGCTCCAGCTTTGTGGCTCTTCCACCCGTTAGAATGACAGCTTTCATTTTTCCCCCACCCTTGTTAGAGAAGCTGGATTATGGCCGGTCGGTTCCTCTCTTAATCTCAAACGGCGCTACCTCACCCCCATCAGGGACAGAGATGCGCTCCAGAATACAATACGGCCCCAGGCGGGCTTCCCGACCGATCCGACTGTCTATTACTATGGCTCCAGGCATGACCGTGCACCGCTCACCGATGACTGATTCTCCCAGTATATGGCAGCCGGGGTGCATGACGGAATCCACCCCGATTTTCGCGCCGCTATCGACATAAGTGGCAGCCGGATTCACCATCGTGACACCGCGAAGCATCCAGCATCGGTTTATTTCGCTCCGCATTATCTTTTCCGCCCTCGCCAACTCCACCCTGCTGTTCACACCCATCACTTCATCAGCATCCGCCTCGAGCGCCGCTACCTTTTCTCTATTACCTACCGCCACCTCCACCACATCCGTGAGATACAACTCCCCTTGCGCGTTATCATCCCTTACCTTCAGCAGGGCCTCGAAGGGAAAGGACGCTGCGAAACAGTATGCGCCTACATTGATTTCGTTGACTGCGGCTTCTTCGACAGTCGCATCCCTGTCCTCCACTATCCTCGCCACCGAGCCGTCCCTCTCTCGAATAACCCTGCCGTAGCCCGCAGCGTCCGGCAATCGAGCCGTCAGCAAGGAGACCGTTGCTCCGGTTTCCCTGTGCGTTTTCAGAAGAGTAAGAAGCGTCTGCGCTTTAAGAAGAGGAGTATCGCCGGGAACCACCAGGATTTCCCCGCCGCAACCTCCCAGGTATTTCTCGGTTTGCATCAGAGCGTGGCCGGTGCCTCGCTGCTCTTCCTGCAGGACGAATTCCACTTTCTCATCGGCGAAAGCCGCCTTTACTTCTTCAGCCTGATGGCCTACCACCACCAGCGTCCTCTCCGGGCCGCATTCGGCCACCGCCCGAAGAACATGGCCCAACATCGGCTCTCCGCACAGGGGGTGAAGCACCTTGGCCCTCTCGGAAACCATCCTGACCCCCTTCCCGGCGGCCAGGATCACTGCAGCAGCCAGCGTATCCATGATACTCGATACTTGTTCTATCATTTCCTCTCAGGGATGAGTTTCTTCGCTATGTTCACCGCATCCACTGCGTCCCTGCCATAGGCATCCGCCCCTATCTCGGCAGCGAACTCAGGCGTCACCGCGGCCCCGCCCACTATTATAGGGCAGTTTATCTCCCTCTGCTTGAGATACTTCACCGTTTTACCCATTTCCAGCATGGTAGTGGTCATCAGGGCGCTCAAGCCGATGGCATCCACACTGTTATCTACCGCCGCCTCAGCAATTTTTTCCGCCGGGACGTTTATCCCCAGGTTCAACACCTCAAAACCATGATTTTCCAGAAGCATGGAGACGATATTTTTGCCGATATCGTGAATGTCCCCCATTACAGTGGCCATTATGACTTTCCCCCTGGATACAGTCTCATGCCCCTTTAATACTTCCCTGATGCGGACGAAAGCTATCTTGGCAGCTTCGGCGGACAACATTACCTGCGGTAGGAAAAAGTCCTTGCTCTCAAACTTCCGGCCCACCTCTTCCAGCGCCGGGATGAGTATGGCATCACTCAGCTCCATGGGGGGAACACCCTCTTCAAACACCCCCTCCATAAGAGAGAGGATGTTCTCTTTATGACCCTCCACTATTGCTCGAAACAGCTTTCGGGCCGGGCCGACAGGTTCTTCAACTTTTTCGGCTCTTACCTCGGGAGCGCTCCTGCCATATGAGTCTATGAACCTCAGCGCCTTCTTATCCCTCCCCATGAGCACAGCCGAGGCCTGTAAGGTCTCCATCATCCGCGAATCCTTGGGGTTCATAATGGCGCAGTCAAGGCCGCAGCCCAGGGCCATGGCCAGGAAGGCTGAATTGATCAGCCCCCTCGCCGGCAGGCCGAAGGAGACGTTACTGACTCCAAGTGAAATGGGAAGCCCCAACTCCTTCTTTATGGATTCGATAGCGCGGAGGGTCTCCAGGGCTAACTCCTGATCCGTGCTGACGGAGAGGGCAAGACAGTCGATTATCAAGTCCATTTTGGAAAGTCCCAGCTCCATCGAGGCATCGAGGATAGTACGGGCTACCTTCAGCCGCTCTGCAGCCCGTTCGGATATGCCCTTCTCGTCCAGGGTCAATCCTATTACCGCCGCCCCGTATTTCACAGCAAGAGGGACTATCGCCTCTATCTTCTCCCGTTCACCGTTCACGGAGTTGATGAGAACCTTGCCATCCGCCGCCTTGAGTCCAGCCTCCAGAGCCTGCGGGTCGGGAGAGTCCAGCACCAGAGGAGAAGCCACCTGGCGCTGTACAGCCAGCGAAGCCCCCCTCATGAGGCCCACCTCGTCGGCCCCGGGCGCTCCTACGTTAACATCGAGGAGGTCCGCTCCGGCTTCAACCTGTTCCCTGGCTTCTTTCAAAACGGCGTCCAGCTTTCCCTCCATCAGTTCCCCGGAGAGCTTCTTGCGCCCCGTGGGGTTTATCCTCTCTCCTATTACAACCGGAAAGCAACCGTTTCCTATCCTCACCACCCTGCTGCGGCTCGATAACACCGTACTCTCCAGACGAGGCGCAGCCGAAGCAGGCTTGATATCCCTCACGGCTTTGATCATCGCCCTCATGTGCTGCGGCGTCGTACCGCAGCAACCGCCGATGACATCCGCCCCCTCCTTGATTAAGCGGACGTAATAATCAGCCATCTCCTCAGGAGTGAGGGGGAAAACGGTCCTGCCGGCCTCCAGCCTGGGCATGCCTGCATTGGGCTGTGCCGCTACCTTAGCTCCTGTGGAGCGCTTGAGCTCCCTCAAAACCTGAACCATGGTTTCAGGCCCGGTGCCGCAATTCGCGCCTATTATGCTCACCCCCATGGATTCGAGGCATACGGCAGCCGCTTCCGGGCTGGTACCCAGGAGGGTGCGGCCGTCTTCCTGGAAGGTCATGGTAGCCATAATGGGAACCGAAACCGCCTCTTTGGCCGCCACCACCGCGGCCCTCATCTCTTTCAGGTCGGATATGGTCTCGATCACCACCAAATCCACCCCTTCCCGTGCTGCGGCAGATATCTGCGCCCGGAAAACCTCGCGCATTTCATCGAAGGTCATGGAACCGATAGGCTCGAGAAATTTCCCCGTCGAGCCCACCGAGAGAGCCACCAGACATCTGCCCGATGCCGCCTCCCTGGCCAGTTTGACAGCCTGCCTGTTTATCTCCTCAACCTTGTGGCCGAGGCCGTGTTCACTCAGTTTTACTGCGTTGGCACCCAGCGTATTCGTCTCTATTACATCAACGCCCTCATCGACATAAGCCACATGGACGCTTCGCACCATTTCCGGCTCCAGAAGGTTCAACTCCTCAAGACATACCCCGGGCCGTTGAAAGCGGTGCTGAAGCATGCTTCCCATGGCGCCGTCGAAAAGCAGCGCTCCCTCATCCAGTTTTTTCCAAAGCTTCTTCACCACTGCCTGCTATTCCTTTCTAACCTCTATACCCAGAGTCTGCATCTTCTTTCGCAAGGTGTTCCTGTTGATTCCCAGCACCCTGGCCGCCTTGAGCTTATTCCCCTTGCATTCGGCCAGCACCATCTCCAGGAGCGGCTTTTCCATACACTCCATGACCATATTGTAGAGGTCTCCTTGTCCCGCACGGCACATCTTGCTGACAATATCCCTCAGCTTTTCTTCCATAAGACCTTCCATGGAAAACGCCGCCCCCTCCCCGGGGTTGCGCCCCTCCCTGAGGAAAGACGGAAAATGCTCGGAAGTGATGCTCTCTCCCGTAGTGAGGACTATGGAGCGTTTGATCATGTTCTCCACCTCTCGAACGTTCCCCGGCCAGTCGTACTCTCTCAGAAGGTCCATAGCATCCGCTGTTATATACCTGGGACCCATCCCCAATTCTTTCTGGAATTTGTGGAGGAAGAAATCTATCAACAACGGCAGGTCCTCCTTCCTCTTCTTGAGAGGAGGCAACTCGATCTGTACCACGTTCAACCTGTAGTAGAGGCCCTCGCGAAACTTTTTCTCCCTCATGGCCGTTTCCAGATCCCGGTCCGTGGCGGCTATGACCCTCACGTCCACACCTATGGGATACCCGCCTCCCACCCTGTCTATCTCTCTCTCCTGGAGAACTCTGAGCACTTTGGTCTGCATCGAAAGGTCGAGATCACCCACCTCATCCAGGAATATGGTTCCTCCGTCTGCCATCTCGAACTTGCCCATCCTGGGAGCGGTCGCGCCTGTGAAAGCTCCTTTCTCGTGCCCGAAAAGCTCGCTCTCCAGGAGGTCCCTGGGTATGGCGGCACAGTTCACCGCTACGAAGGGGTTTTCGGCTCGGGGGCTGTTTCTGTGTATGATGCGGGCCACGAGTTCCTTGCCCGTTCCGCTTTCGCCGAGGATGAGTACGGTGGTGTCGCTCCGGGCCACTTTTCCTATGCTCAGGAACACCTCCTGCATGGCCGGGCTCTTGCCTATAATCTCGTCCTCATGCCGCTCCGGTTTATCGGCCATGTATGACGCCAGCCTCCTCTGCATGGCCTTTTCCTTAAGGGACTTCTCAGCCTTCAGATAAATCTGCTCCATGTCAAAGGGCTTTACAATGTAATCGAAGGCGCCTCTCTTCATGGCGCCGATGGCATTGCTCATGGAGCTCTGGGCGGTTATGACTATCACCAGGGCCTGGGGCCGTTTCTCCTTTATCTTTTCCAGGACATCCAGGCCGCTCATCCCCGGCATCTTTATATCCATAAATATGAGAGCGTATGGCCGCTCCAGGCCTTTGGCCAGGGCTTCCTTGCCATCGCAGGCGGTATCCACCACATGCCCCCTCTTCTCCAGGCCACGCTTGAGAACCAGCCTTATGCTCTCTTCATCGTCCGCTATGAGTATCCGTTCTCCAGACATCTTGCCATTCATCTCCCGCTCCGGCTCATACTGCGCCCAGAGGCAAAAGCACAGCTACCTCCGTCCCCGCCCCCGGCCGGCTGTTTATCTTCATGCGGCCCCCGTGCTGCTCCACTATGTTCATGCATACGGACAGCCCCAACCCGGTCCCCTCCTCTTTGGTGGTAAAGTAGGGGGTGAAAATCTTGTCCTCGTCTTCACGTGAAATCCCCTCGCCCGTGTCTTCCACGGTTACCATCAGCATGCGGGATGCGATCTGATGGCCCCTGGAGCGAGTGACCCTGTACTGATCCGAGACTTTGGTGCTGAAGGTAAGAACGCCGCCGTCCGGCATGGCCTCGATACCGTTCCTGGCTATGTTGATGAAAAGCTGCATGAGCTTATGTCTGTCCGCGGGAATCTCAGGTATGCTGGGGTCATAATCCATTAATATGTTTATCCCTTTCCCCCTGGCTTTGCTGGTCTCCAACATAATCACGTCGTCAAGCACCTGGTGAATGTTCACCTTCTCCAGTTGCAGCTCCGCCAGCTGATAGAGGTTGGAGAGGTCATCCAGAAGCCCCGTGACCCTATCCACTTCGTTGATAATGACCCGGACATATTCTCTTAACTGGTCGTCGTCCAACTCCTCCTGAAGAAGCTGAGCGGCCCCTTTCATGCCCCCCATGGGGTTCTTTATTTCATGGACTATGCTGTTCGAAATGAACCGGAAAGCGTTCACCAGCTCAACATACCTGTCCGCTCTCTGAAGGTCCTCGACATAGCTCCTGTCCCTGACCATTATAACTGCGCCCCTGCTGTTCCCCTCATCATCCGTAACCGGAGATATCACAAGGCTTACAGGCAATTCCTGACCGTTTCGCTTAAGCAGGCGTGCGTTCGAGTCTGAAAAAGTCTCTCCGGCGCGAAAGACCTGGTTGATCTTTTCCCTGATAAAGCCCATCTCCGGGAGAGCCGAAGCCAGGCTCTTATGCATCACCTGCCCCTCCGACACACCGACAATAGACTCCATAGCAGGATTGAAAGCTATGATCCTCCGCCGTTTGTCCAGAGTTATAACACCATCCTTCAAACTGTCCAGGATGTTTTTATAGAGACGCTCTTCGCCGGTCAAGTAGTTGGATGACATGGCCCGTAAAAAAATATGTGGGCGCCTGAGGCCCACACAGTTGTCACCAGAAAGATGTTTCTCAGTTGGATGGTCCAAACAAGTTCCTGCACATTTAAAACAACAGCCTGTGTCAGGACAAAGCGCCTTTTTGAAGGGATTCTCAATACCCTTGTAATGGGGAGGGGAAGCCGTCTCCGGCTGTCTCAAATATAGGTAAGCCATCCCTTAAATTTGGGATATTCTCCCTGCACCACCTCGAAGAAAAGTTTCTGCAGTTCCTTTGTGGTGGGACCCGGCTTACCGTCTCCGACGACCCTGTTATCCACTTCCCTGATAGGAGTAAGCTCTGCTGCGGTTCCCGTAAGAAATGCCTCCTCCGAAGTATAAAGATGATCTCTGGTGAAGAGCTCTTCCCGGACTCTCATCCCCTGATCCATGGCGATCTTCATCACCGAGTCTCTGGTGATGCCCTCCAGTATCGAAGTAAGGGGAGGTGTTTTTATAAGATCACCCCTGACTATGAAAACGTTCTCTCCCGTGCACTCAGCCACGTATCCGGCGCTGTCCAGCATGAGAGCCTCATCATAGCCCAATTCGATGGCCTCCGCTTTGGCCAGTTGAGAGTTGACGTAGTTCCCGCAAAGCTTCGCCTTGGTCATGGATATATTCACATGGTGCCTGGTAATGGAGGATATTTTAAGTCGAACACCATTTTGGATGCCCTCATCCCCGAGGTAGGCTCCCCACCGCCACACCGCTATGGCCAGATGGATGGGATTATTTTTGTTGTTTATGCCCATCTCGCCCAAACCGATGTACCAGAGCGGCCTGATGTAACATTCTTCCAGCTCGTTGACCCTGATGGTCTCTATGCAAGCCCGAGCAATCTCTTCCCTGGAGAAAGGAAGCTTTATTCCGGCTATTAACGCCGAATCAAAAAACCTGTTATTATGCTCGTACAGCCGGAATATGGCCGACCCATCGGGTGTCTTGTAGCACCTTATCCCCTCGAAAGCACCCATGCCATAATGCAGCGTATGAGTGAGAACGTGGACTTTTGCATCCGCCCACGGCACGAATTCCCCATCCATCCATATATACTTAGACGCTTCAACCATCCCTTTTCTATCCTTCCCTGCACCTTTCCATTTTTTCACACCGTCGGCGAAGCCTGGCCGCCCCTCGACGTAAAACATGACATTTCCTTTTTAAAATTACCAGAATAAACAGGATACCGCAAGAACAAAATATAAAAGAGAAGATTAAAAAAATCAAATACTAAGGCGAATCCTCCCCTGCATCCATATTCGCCCTCCTCTCTTTAAAACCAATTTCAACCCCGCTTACGAAACGCACATCAGGAGCCATGTATGAACAAAAAAACAGGGGGGGGTTGCCGTTCATGTAAGACAAATTACTTTTTCATTTGCAGGATGAGATAAAATATACTATTGAGCGGATAAATCAAAACCGAAATAGAATCAATCTCATAACGTTATTCATTTAAAAGAGAGTTGAATGATTAAAAATCCTTCATACCGAGGAAATCATGAACACAAAAACAAATACATTCTGTTTCTACATAATCTTATCGTTAATCTTTTTTGTTGGACTCTCAATTCAGGCTGAGGCAAGCACAGACACCGATACCGTGGACCACAGCCTTTACGCCAGGCTGTTAATCAAATATAATGATAAAGGAATAGTGGATTACAAAGGGTTTAAAAACGAAGAATCCAAACTCGATAGATATCTCAAAATACTGAAAGAAACGGATACAAATAACCTCCCCAGAGAGGAACAGCTCGCCTTCTACCTGAACGCATATAATGCCTGTACCATTAAGCTGATACTGAGCGCCTACCCTGGTGTTAAATCAATAAAAGATTTGGGGAATATATTCAGGAGCCCCTGGAAGAAGAAGATTTGCAGCATCGACGGTGATAGACTCACCCTCGACCACATCGAGCATGGAATTATCCGACCCCGTTTTAAAGACCCGCGGGCGCATTTCGCTGTAAACTGCGCTTCGAAAGGTTGTCCCCCTCTCCGCGCTGAACCATATCAGGGAAACATATTGAATCAGCAACTGGACGACTCCACGCGAACGTTTATAAACGACCCGCAGCGTTACAGGATTGAGTACCATACTCTATACGTAAACGAGATATTCAAGTGGTTTTCAGAAGACTTCGATAACGACATCATAGGTTTTTACCTGATATATGCGGAAGGTGACCTCAAAAATTTCCTTGAAAGTAACAAGGGAAAAATTAAAATCGATTACTACGATTACGATTGGTCCCTGAACGAAAAATAAACAAGCAATTATACAAATTTTCTGCATGATAGAGGCCCCTATGGCAAATTATGATTTCGATATCGGCGTAATCGGCGGTGGGGCTGCAGGGCTTACCGTCGCAGCCGGTGCAGCCCGACTCGGCGCAAAAACACTACTCATCGAAAAAGAAAAAGAACTGGGAGGAGATTGCCTCCATTTCGGATGCGTTCCGAGCAAGACGCTCATCAAGACAGCCCACGTTCACCATCTGGCGAAAAACGTAGGTACATTCGGCCTTCTCCCTGCGGAGATGCCTCCGCCCGATTTTAAAAAAGTGACTGAAAGGATCAGAGACGTTATCAGCGCCATACAAGCGCACGATTCCGCCGAAAGATTTCGAGACATGGGCGCAAAGGTAGAATTCGGTATGCCAACCTTTTCAGACGAGCGCTCCATAAACTTAGACGGTAAAACTCACTCCGCCAGGAAATGGGTGATAGCTACGGGTTCGTCTCCCTACATTCCCCCCATAGAGGGCCTGGATAAAACCGCTTTTATAACAAACAGAGATCTCTTTTCCCTCAACCATCTGCCCGAATCCATGATCATGCTTGGTGCAGGTCCCATAGCCATGGAAATGGCTCAGGCTTTCTCCCGACTCGGCTCTAAGATTCACGTCGTGCAAAGAAGTGCACAAATCCTCAGCAAAGAAGATAGGGACATGGCTGACGAAGTCATGCAAGTCTTGAGGTCGGAAGGCGTAATATTCCATTTGGACTCTTCCATTATCGGTGTTAACGACCTGGGTAGCGAGAGAGAAGTCTTCATGAAAAACGGTGAAGGAGAGACTCTTTCACTACGTGCAGAGACACTACTCGTGGCAATAGGCAGGGAATCAAACATCGGCGAGCTTGGCCTCGAGGACATCGGCGTAGAATTCGATGAAAAAGGGCTAAAGGTCAACAGAAGGTTGCAGACGACTCAAAAACATATTTATGCCGCAGGCGATGTAACAGGAACTCACCTGTTCACTCACGCTGCCGGCTACGAAGGGGGCGTCGTCATAAGCAACGCCATCTTCCACCTGCCTAAAAAGACCGATTACACCTTCCTTCCATGGTGCACTTTTACCGATCCCGAACTGGCAAGCATCGGGATGAACGAAAAGAGAGCCAGGGCCTCGGGAATCGAATATTCCGTCTGGACGGAAGAGTTCAAGGACAACGACAGAAGCCTGACGGAAGGCGCTATAACAGGAAAGATAAAAATGATACTCGATAGGAAAAGCAAACCAATCGGCGTCCAGATACTGGGGCCGAGAGCGGGTGAGCTGATCAACGAATGGGTGGCCATACTGAGCGGGAAGGTCAAGCTCTCTGCCCTGGCCCTGAGCGTGCATCCCTACCCCACGCTCGGAGAGATAAACAAGCGCGTGGCCGGAAATTATTACTCATCGAAAATATTCTCTGGCAGAACGAAGAAACTCCTCAGGCTCTTTTTCCGTTTGAGAGGAGAAGCTTGAGTGTGGAGGCGCAGAAATATGGTCCTGAACTATGAACTTTCTATGGAAGAAAAGGAATGAATACAAGACCAACGACCGAAGGCGTTCAGCTCTGCTTCGATGAGGAGTCGGGGGTTGTTCGATCTTTCCATCAGCGCCTCTCCGAACACGGCCTGGAACTGAAGAAGGGGGAGACGAAGACCCTGCAAATCAACCTGGGTCGATTATGCAACCAGGCCTGCGCGCACTGTCATCTGGAAGCCGGCCCCAAAAGAATGGAATTAATGGATGAAGACACAATAAATGCCGTGGAGAACTTTGCGAAAAGGGCCCGATTACAAACCATAGACATCACCGGCGGAGCCCCCGAACTGCACCCCGGGCTATCCGGCTTAATCGAGAGGCTCTCATCGTGCAGCAAGAGGATATCCGTCCGTTCCAACCTTTCCATTCTAAAGGACAGACCGTCAGGGCTTCTCCATCTGTTCCTAAAGTACAGAGTAGCCATCGTCGCTTCACTGCCTTCTTTAAACCGGCTGGAAACGGACTCGCAGCGGGGGGAAGGCATTTTCCAAAAAAGCATTTCGGCGCTGAAAAAATTAAACACCGCGGGTTACGGAGAGGAGGGAACGGGATTGGAACTCAATCTAATTTCAAATCCCACCGGCCCGTACCTGCCTGCCGCAGAATCACAAGTGGAAGAAGCGTTCAGAAGCTTGCTGCAAAAGCAGTGGGGAATAGTATTTAACAACCTTTTCATGTTCGGCCTGACTCCCCTTGGGAGGTTCAGGAGACAGCTTCTGCGCTCAGGCGGCTTCGAGGCATACATGGAAATGCTCGCTTCAAACTTCAATCCGCAGAATGTCGAAGGGCTGATGTGTCGTTCACTCCTCTCGGTGGACTGGAACGGATACCTTTACGACTGCGATTTTAATCTGGCCGCCGGACTTCCCATGGGGGGCCGCAAAACTCATATCGCAGATATGGCAGGCCCTCCGGAACCCGGCAGCGACATCATTACTTCAGACCATTGCTACGCCTGCGCCGCAGGTACGGGTTTTACATGAGAAGGAGCCATCAAAACCTGAGTTCGGGTTTAGCAGCCAAAAAGGGAAAAATGAGAAGTAATGAAAGATATGAACGTGGTGGTAGAAAAACCTGTAAATAATCGCAAGAAGATCTTGATAAAGGCTTCAGCGCTTTTGGCCATTATCGGCTTATCGGTTTACCTGTTCTACTTTTCGGAGTTAAAAAGCTATTTCACCATCGATAAATTGAGCGGCCTTCTGGAGTCGATGGGATTCTGGGGACCGCTCGCATACATAGTTATCTATATCCTCGGCGTATGTCTGTTTATCCCGGGGACAATACTCACAGGCATCGGCGCAGCCATCTTCGGTCCCTACTGGGGATTCCTCTTCGTGTTCATCGGCGCCATGGGAGGCGCAAGCGCCGCCTTCTTTATAGGCCGAACCCTGGGAAGGGATTTCGCCGCCTCGCTAATAGGAAACAGGCTGAAAAAATACGATGACGCCATAGAGCGGAACGGCTTCGCAACGGTGCTCTACCTCCGTCTGATCTATTTCCCCTTCACCGCCATGGACTACGGCATGGGACTAACCAGAGTGCGATTTTGGGACTATTTCGCCGGGACAGGCCTGGGCATCGCCGTTGGAACTTTTATCTTTACCTTCCTCATCGGAACGCTGAAAGAGGTCTGGGTTTCGGGCGACTGGGGACAACTGATATCGTACAGAATATTCTTATCGGTAGCCCTATTCGCCTTCTCGTTATACCTCCCGAAGATTATAAAAAAGGTTAAGGGGGAAAATTGGAAAAGAGAAACAACCTGTTGATAATATTTGCCAGGAATCCTAACTCCAGGGAAGTGAAAAGCAGGCTGGCAAAGAAGGTAGGCGAGGCAGGGGCAAGAGCGATATATGAGTATTTGCTTCGAAATACCATCCAATCACTTGCTAGCCGCAGCACAGTGAGGAAGACAAGTTACGACGTAAAATTGTACGTCGCCGGAGCCGAGAACTATTTTCGTGAACTGATAAACAAAGAAAAGATTTTGCAGCAGAGAGGTGAAGATTTAGGCCAAAGGATGCTTAACGCTTTTGAAACCGGGCTGAAGAGTTATAACAATGTCATCCTGGTGGGATCCGATATCCCCGATATCAGCGAAGATTTTATAGAAGCCGCCTTCAGAGGGCTCGAAAACGACGAAAAATTGGATGGGGTCATCGGGCCGGCTGAAGACGGAGGCTACTATCTGATAGGCTTGAAGAAAAAAACCAACCTGTTCAGGAACATAGAGTGGGGAAGCTCGACGGTTTTTGAAGACACCATGTCCCTGGCGCGGGAAATGAAGTTAAACCTGTCCACACTGGAGGAAAAACGAGACATAGACGAAGTCGAGGATCTGTATTACTTCGGGCATCCTGCCCGGTGTCAACAATCATAGAGAGCTTCGATCACTCGAGGGTCCACCTTGAAGAGGCGCAGCATCCTGACCTGCAAAAATATGCATAGAGTCTTGAGGTCTCCAATCCTTTCGAATCTCCTCGAAGAAGTGATAACTTTATCTCTAAATATCTTGCGCCTGTAGCGCTTCAACTCCCCGCTGAACTCCACGTCCTCCATTATCTCTATTTCCTTGAATCCGCCTATACCATGGAAAACAAACTTCTTAACGAAAATACAGTTATCGCCCAGCAGATCACCAAAAACCCTGGTCCTGATGTTGGAGTAGAATGCATTCACACGCCGCAGCGCAGAAGGTGAATCATAACGCTTCAGGAAACCCCCTCCATCGTAACCCTTTTCTATCGCACCGGTTACAAGTTTATCCCAGCCATGAGGCAATATGGTATCCGCATGAATAAATATAAGCGCCTCACCCTTTGCGATTCCGGCGCCGAGGTTCATCTGCCTGGCCCGGCCTCTGCGGGACTTTATTACTTTTACGTCACAGGCAGAGTCGATCGTCTCAATCTTATTATCGTCCGGGCTTGCATCGACGACAATTATCTCCAGGTTCTTAAGCGACGCCGATTCAATCAGGTTTACAATCGTTGAATTGATCGTACTCTTTTCATTAAGAGCAGGTATGATTACAGATGTTAACATCAACCCGTCTGGCTGCTGTCTGTTGTTTTGCCCGCCACTACCTTAAAGGAGGAGAACGGCTGCGTTACCGACCTGGCCTCCTGGTCGGTGATAACGTTTACGCAGGCGAATTTCCCGGAAGACGCCGCCCTCTCAAGTGCAGGCCGGATTTCATCAGGATGGGTAACATGCTCCGCATGCCCCCCGAAGGCCTCCACCATCTTTTCATATCTGCTGAAACCGAGTTCCCTGCCCGGTATGTCCCATCTCCCCTCACCGCCCGCAGTCCATCCCCCGTTATTGCTGATGACCACCATAATCGAAAGGCCATGGCGGATGGCCGTATCCAGCTCGAAGCCGTTCAACCCGAAGGAGCCGTCCCCGGTTAGAACTATCACCTGTTTGTCCCGCCGAACCAGCTTGGCGGCAACCCCGAATGGCAGACCCACCCCTATGCAGCCGAAAGGCCCGGTATTCAGCCGATGCCTCGGATGATAGGACGGGATGGACTGCCGAGCGTAGTTGAGTATCTCGTGCCCGTCAACCACAAGCGTGGCGTCCCGGTCCATGAAATCCCTGACCTCCTTACACAGCCTGAGAGGATGTATGGGGACACTTTCGGAATTGAGAAGAGGCGTCAGCTCCTCTCTCCCGGTAGCATCCTTTTCGCGCAGCGCAGTTATCCAGGGAGAATCATCGTCGAGATGGACGGCTCCGTTGGACTCCTCTATAAGCTGGCTCAGAACCTGTTTGGCATCCCCCACCAGAGGGACATCCACGGCTCGGTTGTGGCCCATCTCCTCAGCATCTATGTCCAGGCGAATCATCCTGGCCCGGGGATTAAACCTGGGCGGGCTCCCGAAAGCCAAAATGTAATTGAACCGGGTTCCCACTACCAGAACGGCGTCAGCCTCACTGAAAGCCATGGAACGAGCAGCTATGAAAGACCGGCCGTGGTCTTCAGGGATGATTCCTCTGGCCAGAGGAGTCGTAAACAGAGGTAAGCCCGTTTCATCCACCAGGCGGGCGAGCTCCTTCTCCGCCCCCGACCAGAGCACACCGCTGCCAGCCACTATGATAGGTCTTTCAGCCTGCCTGAGCGCTTCAACCGCCGATTTCACCGATTCCCCATCCGCCTGCGGCCTGAAATAGCTCTCAGGCACGACCGGAAACTCTACCCCTTCCCTGACCGCCTTGCCATATATTATGTCCCAGGGCAGGTCCAGGTAAACCGGCCCGGGCTTCCCGCTCATGGCCTTACGGAAAGCGGCGCGTACGAAATAGGGTATCCTGACCGTATCCTGAACCTGCGCCGCCCACTTTGTAATCGGTCGCATTACTGCCACCTGGTCGATATCCTGAAAAGCATAGCTGCCGGAACGCACCAGCGGGCTCGAACCACCAATGAAGACCACCGGCGCCCCGTCCACGAAAGCGTTTGCGGCCCCGGTGACGGCATTGGTGGCGCCAGGCCCCGAACAGGTAAAGCAGACACCAGGCCTGCCCGTGACCCGGCTCCAGCCGTGAGCCATCATGGCAGCAGCCTGTTCATGACGCACATCCACGGCCTTTATGCCCATCTCCATGCAGGCCCTTATGATAGGAGTAATCGGTCCGCCCATGAGAAAGAAAACGGTATCCACGCCCTCCCTCTTCACGGCTTCGGCCGCCAGATTGTATCCACGAACTTCATCCATAGCCAATCATCCTACAACATGAGGGGGAAAAACAAAATGGCTCTTTCAGAAGAGCCGTTCTATTTCATCAACTAATGGCCTGAGCCCGGACATTCGTGTTTTCAGGGCCGGAGGCATCCGCACCCCACAGCATCCAGGGAAATCAGCGGCGCGATGAAATCAGTCGCGGCCCTGCGACTGATCCGCTGCTCGCTCCTGTATGGCCGTCTTATCGTTAAAACCTATACGCACAAACCACAGCAACACCACCGCACAGACCACCGCCGCAAACACCGCCACCAGTACAACATACCTGCCTTTTCTTCGTCTTGCCATATCTGAATCTACACCCCTGCCATCTCTGAATGTCGGGAACCAGACCTCATAAAAGAGTTAACCCCTGACACACATTCAACCTGGCCCCTCGATGGTATGGCTCCCTTTCATGAACTCCCCATACGTAAGCGTATCCATGAGATAGGGTATGTTAGTCTTGATGCCCTCGATATAAGTTTCCTCCAGAGCCCGGACCATTTTCTGTATGGCGGTCTGCCTGTCGAGTCCTTTGACTATTATCTTGGCAATCAGCGAATCATAGTACGGCTGTACATAACATCCATTATGCAAGGCTGTGTCCACGCGCACTCCGTTCCCTCCAGGGAGATGAAGGGCCGTTATCTTTCCAGGCTGAGGGGTGAAGTCCACAGGGTCTTCAGCGCATATGCGGCATTCCATGCTGTGGCCCCGGGGCTTAACCCCTCTCTGAGTCAAGGAGAGTTCTTCACCGCAGGTAACCAGTATCTGTTCCCTTATCATATCCAGGTCCAGCGCCATCTCCGTGACAGGATGCTCCACCTGTATTCGTGTGTTCATCTCCAGAAAGTAGAAATCTCTGTTCTCATCCAATAAGAACTCCACGGTCCCGGCGCTGACATATCCGATAGCCTTTGCCGCCTTGACCGCCGCACGCCCCATTTCCGCCCTCAGCTTGTCATCCAGGGCCGGGGAGGGAGACTCCTCGATGAGCTTCTGATGGCGCCGCTGAACCGTGCAGTCCCTTTCACCCAGATGTATGACATTGCCATACCTGTCCCCGAATATCTGAAACTCCACGTGCTTGGCCCGGGACAGGTACTTTTCCACATAAAGCCTGGAGTCGCCGAATGCGGCCTGAGCCTCCGACTGCGCAGTGGCCAGGTTATTCTTAAGGCTCAGCTCATTATAGCAGACCCTCATGCCCCTCCCTCCGCCGCCTCCAGCCGCTTTGATTATGACGGGGAACCCTATCTCCGCAGCCGTTTTGAGCGCTCCGTCCATATCCTCAACGCAACTCTGGCTCCCCGGCAATACCCTCACGCCGGCGCCCGCCATGAGCCGCCTTGCATTGGTCTTGTCACCCATGGACCTTATGACGGCGGGCGGCGGGCCTATGAAAGTTATCTTGCAAGATTCGCAGATTTCGGCGAAATCCGCATTCTCCGCCATGAACCCGTAGCCCGGATGCACCGCTTCGCAATCGGTTATCTCTGCCGCACTGATTATGTTGGTGGTATTAAGGTAGCTCAAACTGCTTTCCGCCGGGCCCACACACACGGCCTCATCCGCAAAACGCACGTGCAGTTCATCCTTATCAGGCAGGGAATATATAGCAACCGTCTTGATGCCCATCTCCTTGCAGGCGCGTAAGATACGCAGGGCAATTTCGCCGCGGTTGGCTATAAGAATCTTGTTGAATATTCGGTGGGTTTCTGAAGCGGTCATCGCTCAGAGGGGTTCAATTATGAAAAGAGGCTCAGCATAACCGACCGGTTGACCGTTCTCAATCAGTACGGATTTAATCCTTCCTCGCACTTCCGATTCTATTTCGTTCATGACCTTCATGGCCTCGATTATACACAGCACCTGTCCCTTCTCTATGATCTTGCCCTCCTCCACAAAGGGGTCCGCGCCCGGACTGGGCGCTCGATAAAACGTACCCACCATGGGCGATTCTATCTTAATAACTCCTTCTTCCTCGATTATTTCTCCAGGGCCCATCGAAGCCTGAGGCGGGCGAGAAGCATAAGACTCCTGCTGCGGGGCGGGGCCTGTAACCGTACGAATCACATTGGTTTCAGGTTCCGCCCTGCGAAGCCTCAAACGCACGCCCTGATTCTCGTACTCGACTTCGACGAAATCTTTCTTCTCGAAAAATTCTATGAGGTTTTTAATCTCGTTTATATCCATAATATCCTTCGGACCGATTTGTTGAACATAGAGCCGGCTGCCGTTTCTTCCGCCTCTTAACAGGATATCGAGTATTCGCTTTCGGGAGCAATAATAAATAAGCTCTTCATATTCTGCCTCAAAAATTCCCTCATCACAACACTAAAACCGAGAACCCCTCTATTTTACCCTCTCCACGTATTCCCCAACCCGCGTATCCACCTTGATGATATCTCCAGGGTTAACGAACAGGGGTACGTTTATTGCCGCCCCCGTCTCCATGGTGGCGGGTTTCGAGCCGCCGGAGGCGGTATCCCCCCGAAAGCCAGGCTCAGTCTCGGCTACCTTGAGCTCAACGAAGATTGGCAGAGACACACCGATGGGCTCGCCGTTATGATATAGCACCGATACGTCTATGTTCTCCTGAAGGTACAGTCTGCTCTCTCCTAACTGGTCCTCGGTAATGAAGACCTGCTCGAACGTCTCGTTGTCCATGAAACAGTACTGATTTTCACTACCGTAAAGGTACTGCATGTGCTTCTCTTCCAGGTCCGGCTGCTCCACCTTTTCGCCGGAACGGAAAGTGCGCTCCAGCACGCGGCCCGTCTTGAGGTTCTTGAGCTTTGTCCTCACGAAAGCGCCACCCTTACCCGGCTTGACGTGCAAGAATTCCACTATTATGAAAGGCTCGCCGTCCAACTCTAACTTGAGACCGTTTCTGAATTCACTTGTAGAAATCATAATTTCATTCTTCCATTTTTCCTGCAGGTATAGATTCAATTCACCGCTAAACGGCAATGAGTTCACTGGTTATACCGCTCGTTATCACCTCTGCTCCGTCCTCAGTGACCAGGACCATGTCTTCGATCCGCACGCCGCCCCACTCCGGTATGTAAACGCCTGGCTCTGCCGTCACCACCATGCCAGGCTCCAGGCTCACAGGGCAGGCCTGGGAAATCCGGGGTTCCTCGTGGACGGCCAGCCCTACGCCGTGTCCCGTGCTGTGGGTAAAGTGCTTTCCAAACCCTTTCCCCGCTATATGCTTCCTCGCTGCGGCATCAACCGCACCGGATTTGACTCCAGGCCGTATCGCCTCTATGGCTTTGCGCTGGGCATCATGGACTATCTGATAAATCTCACGCTGCCGCAGGCTCGACCTCCCGACCACGCACGTACGGGTGCAGTCGCTGTAATACCCTTTCCAGCACGCTCCGCAGTCGATCGTTACCATCTCACCCTTCCTGACCTTCTTATCAGTGGCTATGCCGTGAGGAAGCGCCCCCCTCTTTCCGCTGGCAACTATGAAATCGAAGGAATTCCTTTCAGAGCCCAGGAGCTTAAACCGATGCTCAAGCTCCACGGCTATATCCCATTCGCTCATCCCGGGCCTGATGGCGGACATTACGTCCTCCAGCGCCTTCCCCACAATATCCGCAGCCCCTTTTAGCAAACGTATTTCATCCGCATCTTTCACCATGCGCAGTTCCTCCACCATACCCCCGGTGGAGCGAACAATCGAAACATTAAGCTGAGGCCTCAACGCCCTGTAAGAGGCGTGGGTGATATGTTCAGACTCGATGCCCAGCCTGGTCACCGACAGCGAGTTTATCAGCCGGCCCGCTTCCTTGAAAGGCACCTTATACTGCTTGATGACGTATCCCTTTATCTCCTGCCGGGCCTGGGTGGTATAACGTCCGTCCGTCATGAAATAGGCCTTCCGCGGCGTCACCACAACCATACCGGCGGAACCGGTAAAACCGGTCAGGTAGCGTACGTTCTCCATACTGAAGGTCAGGAAGCAGTCCAGTTTCTTCTTCTCCATTAGGCCGCGCAGGCCGGTAAGCCTCTGCTCGATCGGGCCGTCGTTCCCCTTCTTCCCCCTGCCCTTCCTATTCATCTGCGCCCCTCCCCTTAAGGTAAGAGAGGGCCGCTCTTATAGCCAAAAGATAGCTCTCTGAGCCGAATCCGCATATCTGCCCCAGCGCCACCGGCGCGATGACCGATTCCCTCCTGAACCCCTCCCTGGCGTGAATATTCGAAAGATGAACCTCAACCGTGGGCAGCATGACCGATGATATGGCATCCCTGAGGGAGACGCTGGTGGTAGTCAGCCCCGCAGGATTTATCACCAGAGCGTCGAATTTATCCTTTGCCTCATGAATGCGGTCTATCAGAGCTCCTTCGTGGTTTGACTGGAAAAACTCTACCTTCGCTCCCAGCCCCTCGGCCGACCGCCGCACCGTCTCATTTACCTCCTCCAGGGTCTGGGAACCGTAAATGTCCGGCTCCCTGATACCAAGAAGATTCATGTTGGGTCCGTTGAGAACAAGTATCCTGGGCATGCTGTTCCTCTCTATCTCCCGGGGCCGACTATTCAGCCATCACCCGCAGCCATTCCTCCAGATTTTCTATGGTTTTACGAACCTCATCATCGGTGAGTCCCTGGTTGTGTCGCTGCATCCGCTCCAGTTCAGTCTCCAGATGACTCATGTGCTCCTGGAAAGCAATCGGCTTGTTAATCCCATCGGACGCACCCGGCGGCTCGCCTTCAAGTTCAGATGACGGCTCCAACCGGAGCAGCGAGTTCAGCTCCTCCACCTTCTCCCGCAACTGCTCGTCCCACGGCTCATTTTTCATGAGCCAGGAGAACAAATCCAAAGCTTCCTCGAGCGCTCCCTGCTGCATGTATATCTCGGCGAGCGCCCGCGTGTAAATTCGCTCGTCCTGGCGCTCCTCCTCAACCTGCACTGCGGAAGAGCCTTCCCGGGGAACCCCCAGGTCCGCCAAAGCTCGGGCGGACTCTGCATCCCCCGGGCGGATAGCCAGCGCCTTTCGATATTCCTCGGCGCTTCTTTCAATTTCCCCCGCCTCTGAGTATATCCTTCCGAGCATGCGGCGAGCCAGCAGGTTTCCGGTATCCTCTTCTATCACCCTGCGGAAATCCTCCTGCGACTTCTGAAAATCATTGAGGTGATAATGGATAAGTCCCTGGAGCGCCCTGGCGCTCGTGTACCCGGGATGCCTCTCCACCCCTTCCATGCAAATTTCTTCCGCCTCTTCCAACCTCCCATCCTCCAGGTAAGCTCGGGCCAGGGGAAGAAAGAGATAAGAATCAGGGGCTTTCGCAAATTCCCCTTCGAGGTACTCTATCCTGTCGTTAAACTCCTGGGCAGCCATTTCCTCACATACCGATCTTTTTCCCGTTCATTCAAAGCCTGATTTCAACCCGAGAGACATCTCAGCAGCAGCTCGTTATCCACCCCTTCCTTGATCACCACCTTGCCCAACCCTTCCATCAATACCAGCCTCATCTTACCCTGCCTGACCTTCTTGTCCAGCGACATGGCCGCCAGTATATCCCGGGGGTCGAGCTCGGGCAGCTTCACCGGGAGACCCGTCGCTTCCAGGAGCGAGACAAGCTCAGCCGCTTCCTCCTGGGGACACAAACCCAGCTCTACGGAAATCCTTCCCGCACAGGCCATCCCTATGGAGACGCACTCCCCGTGCTTCAGCTTCCCATATCCGAGCAACGACTCCACCGCGTGGCCCACCGTATGGCCGAAATTCAAAATAGCTCTTAAACCGGCCTCCCTCTCGTCCCTGGAAACCACCTCCGCTTTTATGGCGCAAGATGTCTTTATAATATGCGTCATAACACCTTGCTCCAGGCCTTTTATCGCCTCAAGGTTGTTCTTTAAATAATAGAAGAAGCCTCTGTCTCTGATGGCTCCATATTTTACCACCTCGGCCATCCCGGACACAAACTCCCTTTCCGGAAGTGTTCCGAGCGCAGCGGTATCGATGAATACAGCACGAGGTTGATAGAAAGCGCCGATGATGTTTTTGCCTTTGGGGTGATTGACTGCGGTCTTGCCCCCCACGCTGCTGTCAACCTGCGCCAGCAGCGAGGTGGGAATCTGGATGTAAGGCACTCCCCTCATAAAGGTGGCCGCCACGAATCCCGTTAAATCACCCACCATTCCCCCGCCCAGGGCCAGCAGAAGAGTGGACCGGTCGGCTCGCAGCGAAACGAGCCGGTCGTAAATGATCTCCGCCCATTTGAGGGTCTTGGTTCTTTCTCCCTCGGGAACTTCGATCAGGTGAACCGCCCGGCCCGATTCTTCCATCAGCCGGGTCGTCTCATTTCCGTAAACAGCGTTGACCTTGCTGTCGGTCACCAGAACCGTCAAACCCCCGTGCTCGATCTCATCCAGCATTTCGGGGATACGGTCCAGAATGCCCTCTTCTATGTATATGCAGTAGCTCCGTTCCCCCAGAGGAACAGAGAGTTTCTCCATGACGATTCCTGCTGCTCTGTCGGCCGGCAAAGGCCGCGTGTAAGATGATTATCTTCGCCTGCCCCTGGTGGTGCGAGCCGTCGCCTCTTCTTCATCCCTGGAAAGAAACCGGTAGGTGACCAGAGTACACCTGGCATTCAGGGTCACCAGCCCGCCCCCCACATTCGCACCGCCCAGCCGCAGGTTCCTCACGTGTACTATCCTGCGCAGCGTGCGTATGTCGTCCAGGAAACGGGCCATTTCGTGATACCCGCCTCGAACAGTAATGGCCACCGGTACTTCAGCGTAAAAAAGCTGCCGCCTCTCGGGGCCGGGTTGAAAACTTACGAACTCAAGCCCGGCCTCGCTGCCAAGCATGGATAATTTAGTAAGCAATTCCGGAATCTCTTTCTTTTCAGGTAGGAGTCTTTTGGATATCTCCAGTCTGCTTTTCAATTTCGCCAGGTCTGCATTAAACCGGGGCAATTTCCTCTCTATGGCCTGGAGCCGTTGCACTTTGGGCCTGGTGCTCTCTATGGTGGTTACTATATCAGTGAGCTTCTGCTGGGATTTCTTATAGCTGACCATGAAAAAAATCAGAAAGACAGCCGCCACCACCCCCAGCACCAGAGCCCATCTCTGCTTGGTCTGTATCCCAGCCAATCTCTCTATGAACCGATTCATATCCTCTTACCCTCAATTAAGCGCTCTACTGAGACTCCATGCCTTAAACGATTATTTCTTCCCGCTTCCATCCGCCAGCCATCCTTTGGGCGGATGATATTTCATGTTCATGCTGAATACCATGACCTTATGATCCGCAACATTAGCCTGGCCCGATTGGAGCAGCTCAACATCGCTGAAGTATTCCGATTTCTCAAGGTTGCTCATGAACTGCGCCACATCTACGTTCGAATATGCGTAACCCTTAAGCTGTATGCCCCTCTGCGTCTCTTCCAG
>CAYVLI010000001.1:0-6322 GCA_964452105.1 uncultured Nitrospinota bacterium | reverse complement strand
CTACGTTCGAATATGCGTAACCCTTAAGCTGTATGCCCCTCTGCGTCTCTTCCAGGCTGTTCAACCAAACGCGTTCCGGCAAACTGGAGCTGACCCCGTCAAGCAGGTGTACCGGGCCTGCCTGCTGAGACTTCTTCTCCCATATAACATCTATCTTGGCCCCAAGCTCCTTACTGAGCTTCTTGAACTCCCTGAACTTCTTCTCCACACCCTTCTGATTAAGCCTGTTGAGTTCAGCCTGCAAACTGTCCAGCTCGACCTTCTGGGTGTTTATCCTCCCTTTGATGCTTATGCTCATGAAAGCTATCAGGGCTATCACTACTATGAGAGCAAGCAACCCTACGCGGATTTGGTTAAAAAGGTCCAGCTTGTTCTGCACTTCCTGAACGGGCAGCAGATTAATCCTTATCATGGCCTAAGAACTCCCCTTAGAGCCAACCCCGTCGCCACAGCCGCTTCCGGGGTCACATGAATGATTTTTTTCTGGTTAAAGCGCCTATAATCAACCCTTCTGAACGGGTTGACCAATTCCAGTTTAGCCGGTAACTGTCTTCTGAGTTGATGGACAAAAGCAGGCAGTTTAACACAGCCTCCGCTTAAAACAGCCCTTTCCCCCAAGCCTGAACTCCCCACAGATGCAAAATCATCAAGAGCTTTCTTTATTCCTGAGACAATCTTTTCCGCCACCTCATTCGAAATCCGCTCGACTTTACCCCCCACATCGGAAGGCAGTTCCCGTTCCAGTTTCAACGACTCCGCTCTCTCGAAGTCCACCCCCAGCTCCGCCTCTATAGCCTCAGTTACCTCATTCCCTCCACCCTCTATACTCCTGCTGAAAAGCGGTTGCCCCTTTTCCAGCGCCACGACTTCCGTCACCTCAGCTCCCGCATGAATCAGAAAGCAGTTCTCCCTCTCCGACTCATAATTATATCCGAAGGCGTTCGCAAGCGCCAGTGAGCATATTTCCACGCAAGAAAGAGTGAGGCCTGCACCCCTCATTACATTCAAGTATCTGGAGAGAGTATCCCGTTTCGCGCCGGCCAGCAGTACGTCTCTCCGGTCATTCCCCTCCCCTGCTACCTGGTAATCGAAGACACCTTGCTGCGCCTTGTAAGATAAACGCTGTGCATATTCCCAATCGATGGATTCGCCCAACTCGAGCTCACTCATAGAAGGAACCCTGGCCAACGCCATTTCCGAAGCAGCGCCGGAAAGCGCTATTCCAGCATATACCCCCCTCAGCTTCTGCTCGGCCAGCAATTCTATCAGGACATCCTTGAGTACGTCCTGGTCAACAACCTCTCCTCTGTTTATCGTATTCCGGGGGATTCGCTTAACCGCAAATCTGACTAACTTTACCCCCTTCGCCGAGCTCCCCAGCTGAACGAGCTTGATCGAATAGGAACCTGCATCCAGCCCGATGAAATTTTTATCAGCGATAGTTAAAAACCTTTTTTATAGTAGGTCTATAAAACAAATCGGCTCACAGCCTTTTTATCCTGAGCTTTTAAAAATATTTTAAAAACCAACTCCACTTAAATTTAACATATATACGCTTTTTGTCAAATGCTAATTGACCTTCATTTTCCCTTTATAAAAATGGAATATGCACCGCCCGAATGAGAGAAAAAAGCGCCTCCTTCCATATAACTAAAACGTTATTTGTATGGGCGAAGGTAGAAAAGTGAGAATGAAGACCAACAAGACCAGTGCACCCAGCACCCTGTATTTCCTGTCAAGCTCGGAAGTCTCATCAATCAGAGGAGGGTGGCGCAGCTTAAAGAACCACATCAATATGGCCCACATCAGCCACCCGGGCCAGAGAAATATGCCCATCGGCAGCAGGCTCAGGAAAACGGCCCAGGAAACCTGCCTGTGATGTTTGCCCAGAACTGCATAGACCACGTGGCCTCCGTCGGTCTGTCCCAGGGGAAGCAAGTTCAAGGCGGTGATAAAAAATCCCCACCATCCAGCGAAAGCAATCGGATGAAGGTAAATATTGTAATCATTTCCTGAGACCCCCATAACAAGCCGGGTCAGCAGCCAGAAGATGAGTGAGGAACCCAGATTTAGACCCCCCTGAGGGCCATGTGAGACTCCGTAAGCGGATAGGTGTAGCCCCACTATAGCAGCGGGGAGAGATACAGCGAATCCGGCCAGCGGCCCCGCCGCACCTATGGCCAGAAGCGCTCTCTTGCTCGGAACCACGGAACGCATCCTGATTATGGCCCCGAATGTGCCTATGGGAGGCGGCGCAGGTATAAAAAAGGGCAGTGTGGATTCAACTCCACTCCTTCTGGATGCCAGATAGTGGCCGAACTCGTGCGCCGAGAGGATGAGCATGAGGGTGATCGAGAAGGGAAGCCCCTTAACAATGGACAGAGGGTCCACAAGGACGTTGAACCCTTCCAGGAAGGCCCCCGCCAGGGTGGTGGTCAGGAAAGTGGCGAGAAAAAGGAGGAGGTTCAACCGAGGAAATCTCCTTCTCCTTCCGATGTTATGCAAAAGGAACTGCGGTCCAGGTGTTTCGTTCACGTCGTAAAACCAAACAATGAGGAAAACTTCTGAAAATGGCTTTAGGGAGCAACTTCCCCATAATATAACCTCGCGCTTTACCCAGGGCAAGGGTAAAGAGCGCGACATGAGCCGGCAGTCCTTTCTTCTCACTTTGTTCTCTGGTAGATGGAAATACGGAAACATTTGCAGCGAAGATAAGATATTCGGTGCGCCATCGGATTTCAACGCCCGATAGCACATCGTGTTATTGAAAATTTTTGGGGTGACCCCTGATAAGATAATATATTGACAACAATACACCGAAAGAATATCATGCAATCGTTGAGAAAGGTCCATACCATGTTTTATTGAAGGTATGACGCCTGTGCCTATTTCTTTTTACCCTCTTTCAAAGGAGACAAGGTTATAAAAATGGATTTCCCTTAAGCTTGGGATGAACGTGGTGAGTCTGGTGTATGAAGGGAGCAGAGCAGTGGACGTCAAGAACCTGATCGAAGGGATAGTCAAGTCCATCGTAGCAAAGCCTGAAGCTGTTAGCGTGAGGGGCGTGGAAGGCGAAAACTCAGTGGTCATCGAGCTCAAAGTGGATAGTGATGACATCGGAAGAGTCATCGGAAAAAACGGCCGCACTATAAACGCCATGCGCACCATTCTAAGCGCTACTCGTGCTCAGAAAGAAAAGAGGCAAGTTCTGGAAGTGCTGGACTGAACCTCGCCTCTCTATTCACCCATTGAAGAACACCAGGTCAGGCATAAGCCATTCAACTGAGCGAATCCTTCTGAGATTATAGGCAAATTCCCTGATATATGGGGTCCCATGTCAAGAAAGATAAAAAACGTCGTATTACTCCCATTTATATTCCTCATAATAATGGCAGTCGCCTACTCCATATCTTTCATGAACGATGGATACAAAGAAGGCCTCTATTCGCCCTCAGCGCGGGAACATCTTGAAACATCCCCCACCCTGCCACTGGCCGTCGGTTTCCTGAAATTTTTCCAGGACTACGTCTCCCCCGTCGACGGAGCACGCTGCGCTTTGTATCCCACCTGCTCCGAGTACGGAGTGCAAGCCCTGAAAAAACATGGTCTGTTGCGCGGCGCAGTGATGACTTTCGACCGCCTCCTGCACGAGCCCGACGAAAAACGAATGAGGCAGGCAGAGTGGATCAAGGGCGCATACAGGGTCAGAGACCCATTATCATCAAACGAGCTGCTACAGCGCCCAAGATAGACCCGTCCAGGAAACACCGATAATCTATCCGTAAAACGATACTTTCCTCCCCTTTCATCCAATCGGTTTTTAGCGTTTGCCAGCCGCCGCTATTGGATGTAGATTATAATGACCGTAATGCAGAAAATCCTCATAACCATGCGCCCGTTAACCTGTAGGGAAACCGCATGAAAAGGACCGTTATCCTCATAAGCCTGATCTTTCATTTCAGCTTCTTGCTCCAGATTCCGCCCCAGGCAGAAGCAGAAAGGTCCGGCGCGGAGCCTCGGGTAGTTAAAATAGGGCTCGTGGCGCCCCTCTCGGGCGAGAGAAAATGGATTGGTGAACGCATCCTCAAAGGAGTCAGGCTCGCCATCAGCACCAGGCCAGAAGAACAAAAGGTCGAAATCAGGCTTTCCATAGAGGACACCCGGGGCGACCCCTCGAGAGCGGCTCCGCTGCTTACAAAACTCGGGAAAGATCAAGACATGCTCGCAGTTATAGGGCCGGCGCTAAGCGAATGCGTTACCAAAGCCGCTTCAGCAGCCAGTGAAATGCGCATTCCCACGATCTCACCCACCGCGGTATCCCCGGGTATAGCAGCGCTCTCGCCATACCTCTTCAGAAACGGCATGACCGTCGAGATGGAAACAGACCAGTTGACCGGCTTCGCAATGAAACGCATGGGCCTGACGACCTTCGCTGTCCTCTACCCCCTGAACCCCATGGGACAGAAGGCAAACGATGACTTCGGCAAGCTCATGGAGAAAAACGGCGGTAAAATAATCTATTCCTTATCATACCAGCCCAGCGAAACGGACTTCGGTAAACCGTTGAAGCAGATAGGAGGCAAGACGGACGAGGAATTGGATTCTCTCCAATCAGAAGAAGCGGAATCCGATAACAAGACCCCGCAAATGGAGTACCAGTCTATATTCATCCCTGGCGATGCGGCCAGTTCCAGCCTGATTCTGGCCTCCCTTAAATACTACAACATCACCGGTGTGAAGCTTCTCGGGACCCGCCAGTGGAATTCCCCCCTGTTCCTGAAGCGAAGCAAGGGTTATTCCGAAGGAGCCGTCTTCATCGATGGGTTCTTCTCCGAATCTCCCTGGCCCCAGGTCGAGGACTTCGTCAAAAGCTACAAGACCGCATACGATGAGGAGCCTGACATCATATCCGCCCAGGCCTTCGATTCGGCTTCGATCCTGCTCGACCTCATCAGGTCTGGAGCAAGAGACCGGGAAGCAATTAAAGAGGGGCTGCTCGACATGAAAGATTATCCCGGAGTCTCCGGGTACACCACTTTCCTCCCCTCCGGGGAGCCGGAAAAAGAGCTCTTCATCCTCACGGTGAGAAACGGAAAGGTCATCCAGATAAACTGAGGGAGCGTCATGGAACTTAATCTTTTCCCTCACGGCGATAGCTCCGGGGGCGATGAACACTCAGAAAAAGGCAAGGCCCCCCTGGCGGACCGCATGCGGCCCCGGAGCCTGAAAGAGTTCGTGGGCCAGGAACACCTCCTCGGCCCCGGCAAAGTTCTGCGCCGGGCCATCGAAGAGGGAAAGATATTCTCCTGCATCCTGTGGGGCCCGCCGGGCACGGGCAAGACCACCCTCGCCCGCCTGCTGGCCCAGGCAGGCGGCGCAAACTTCATCGCCTTCAGTGCGGTGCTGTCAGGAGTGAAAGAATTACGGGAGGCAGTGCGCATGGCCCGGGAAGCACAGAGGCATAGCGGCGAACAAACCATGCTTTTCGTGGACGAAATTCACCGCTTCAACAAGGCCCAGCAAGACGGCTTCCTTCCACACGTGGAAAAAGGACTCATAACGCTCGTGGGCGCCACCACCGAAAATCCTTCCTTCGAGGTGATAGCGCCGCTCCTGTCTCGCTGCCGAGTACTCACCCTCAATCCGCTGTCGGAAGAGCGTCTGGAGGACATTCTGGACAGGGCGCTCAAAGACCCGCAGCGTGGTCTGGGCGAAATGAGCATAGAAATCGACCTCGCAGCCCTCAACGAGATAATCGGACACGCCGCAGGAGACGCCCGGGCGGCGCTCAACACCCTCGAAATAGCGGCAGACATCGCTCCCAGCGGCGAAGGCGGCGCCAGACGGATAACTATCCCCATCATATCGGAAGCCGTACAGCGAAAGAGCCTCCTTTACGATAAGGCAGGCGAGGAACACTACAACATAATATCCGCCCTGCACAAGAGCCTCAGGGGAAGCGACCCGGACGCCGCCCTCTACTGGCTGGCCCGAATGTTGGAGTCCGGCGAAGACCCGCTCTACATAGCCCGGAGGATGGTCCGCTTCGCCTCGGAAGACGTGGGAAACGCAGACCCGCAGGCCCTCCAGGTGGCTGTAGCGGCCTACCAGGCCGCTCACTTCCTGGGCATGCCCGAATGCAACCTATCCCTGGCCCAGGCCGCCGTCTATCTGGCCACAGCCCCCAAGAGCAATTCCCTCTACGCCGCCTACGGACGCGTTAATAAAGACATAAAGAAAAAGGGACATCTCCCCGTCCCCATGCACCTGCGCAATGCACCCACCAGGCTCATGAAAGAATTGGATTACGCCAGAGATTACA